>JAIQGI010000017.1 GCA_020072565.1 Terriglobia bacterium | reverse complement strand
GGCCCTGTTGCGCCGCGTTCAGGACCTCTTCGGGCGTATGCTCCCCGGCGAAGCATTTCTGTATCGCCTCGTTCGCGACGTGAATGGTCCGTCGCAGGGCAGCCTTGTCTTTGACAATCCGCGCATAGTGCTCGACGTTCAGTGCGCGCGGCATTCCGTCTGTCAGAGAAGCTATGTAGACAACTCCGCCGGCCTTATCCAGGGCGTCCATCCTTTCGAGCTCGTTCTTGACCGTAATCATCTCGATCGGCCGACCCTGAACGGCCAGGACGCTCATCGCCTCAAAAATGCGACGATGCGCCTCGGGGTAGAACTCTTCGGGCGTGAGTAGCGCGCGGGCCGTGTAGATCGCCTTGTCGTCAAGAAGCGCGACGCCCAGGACCGCCTTCTCGGCTTCGAGGCTGCACGGGATGGACCTGTTTTCGGACGGCTTGAATTTCGTTACGCTCACACGGCCTCCGCTATTTTCTTCACGTCGTCCATCGAGTAGGTGGCGTGCTGGTCAACTTTTTTGACTTCGCCGGCGCAGAAATGGATGGTGAAACTCCCTGTGTACTTGCGATCGATCAGTCGCCTGATCATTGCAGCGATCACCACGACAGCCGCGCCGAACCGATGACAGTGGCGATAGCATTTGTCTTTTTGCTCGGTTTCCATGGAGCCCCCTACAGCACTTTGATTACCGGCTTGCGGGCATAGTCGTGGTAGATCCAGACTTCCTTGGTGGCTCCGGGCGGAACCCCGTCGAAGACCTGAATCTGTTCTCGTTCATGCGGCCGCGCATCCTCGTTTGTCTTCACCTGCACCAGTCGAACGCCCTGACGCCCTATGGCGATGATGTCAAAAAGCCCGAGACTTCCGGCGCTCCGGGTACAGTGATATCCGGCGTCCTCGAGCGCCCGGATGGCTTTGTGTTCGTTCCGGGTCCCCTTGCGCTTGGCGTTTACCCTCTTCCGTTGGTCACTCATCCTTTTGCCTCTCCTCGATCAGAATCAATGCACACCCCCGGCAGCCGCGGGCCACTCGTCGGCCTTCAACGATTGCAGAGGAGGTTTCAATCGCGGCCACGTTTGCGGAATCGTCTTAGCTTTCCCGGCAGGACATGAGCAGCGGAAATTCACAATGCGCCATTCCGTGCTCGGATACTCGGCGTCGAGGCTTACGATCCGCCGGGGATCAGACAGTTTGTAGAAGGGCACTACCGGATCATCCGGCCCCGGTTCACTATCGGGAGTGGTTTTGGTTCGGACATGGAGTCGCCCATCCCCCTGGCAAATCTCGCAATGGCTCCAATCGAACTTATGTTCAGGCGACAATGATGCAGCGGCATTGGCGCCCTGAGCTGGCTGGATTGGATTTATGGGGACGTGGCCCTTGTCCTGCTCCCTGGAAAGCCAGGTAGTGACAAATCGGAGAATCCCTTTAGTGGTCTTGCGCCGGCTGGGATTGGCCAGGCACCATGCCCGCATTTTCCGGAGCTCTTGCAGGACATCTACGGCAGGGAAGAGCTTGCACCACTCCGCAACGTCTGCCTGGGTGATGGGGCGTTCGTCGCCGCTGACAAGCGGAATCAAGATGACGGTTGGCGAGGACGCTTCGCGCTCCGAGCATACATCTCCTTCCTTTCCTTTCCCTTCCTTTCCCTTCCCTTCCACATGTGCATTGGGAGTCGTTGCACGTGCATGCATATGCATTTCCGTGCATTGAGGTGCAGGCAGTGTACTGTCCGCTTCATGGGCGTTGATGCGCTGGTGTTCGGTGAAGGTCGGGATGCATCCGTACTCCCGGCCGGCTACTTCGTACCTGACCACAAAGCCGTGCTCTACCAACGCATCCATGACCCGGCTGAAATCCACCCCCTCGTCAAAAGGGAGGACATCGAGCTTAATCTCGTTCGGGCGCCACTTAAAACGGCCTTCGCGATCGGCGACCGTAAAGAGCCCGATGTATGAGAGTCGTAGGGGAAGGCAAGTCCGCTTTTCTGCAAGGTACAGATCTTCGTGCCGAAATAGCTCCGGCTTAACCGTTCTGATGCGAGCCATCGATAAATCCTCCCGTATGAAAGAATCGGTTTGAATCATGGCGACACACCTCCTTCCAGAGCGCGGCCGCGCGAGTCCGCTCCAAAGGGCAAGACCCGACAGGCCTACACACTGCGGGTGCGAAACCAGTCATGTGGTTAAAATGAATGCGAAATTTAGCGGATTCGCTCGGTCGTGTAAGTCTGCGCGAGCATCTGTGGGTTGGGACCTACAGACGACAACCTGCTGCGATTCCGTTCATGCTCAAACTACCCGAAACTTCCTGCTCCGGGCCCTTCAGTCATACTTGTGTCATACCGGGCCAAAAACAGCGATTTTTGGCCCGATGTGACATCCATTCGGGACAACAAAAAAGCGGCCGAAATTTGGCCGCATCTTATTGATTTGATTATTGGTTGCGTTGATACCAATCGAGGGATGAGATTGGTAGCGACGGGTGGAATCGAACCACCGACCTTGGGGTTATGAATCCCACGCTCTAACCGACTGAGCTACGTCGCCACACCTGCAGTGAGGAGAGAGAAACTCCCGCGGGAGTGCATTTTGCGGTCTTCGACTGCATATTTCAAGGGTAAAGTGGCCGCGTTGGAAGCTTGAGGCCACAGTCTGCGGTAATCCATCTGCCGTGCCTGTCGCGACCGTCGCAACGACTAAGGCCCTGTCCGCCGGCGCCTTGGGATTTTGGCTGCTAGGCGGTCGCTCTCTTCGTCGCTTCGGAAGGCTAATGAATCTCTGGTAAGTAGTCGAAAAGACTGGAGATGAAACATCTCCGGGTCAAGCGCAATCAGGCGCCGAAAAGGCTCCGATCGCCGAGCCTGACACAGTTTGCCATTGACCACACCTCCGACTCCGCCTTCTGGATCGGGCAGGACGGACGTCTGATATATGTGAACAAGGCGGCCTGCCAGTGGCTGAATTATACGGCAGAAGAACTTCTGGCTCGGACGATCCATGACATCGACCCGCTCTACCAGGCGGATGGCTGGCCCAGTCACTGGGAATTGCTCAAAAAGATCCGCTCCCACACCTTCGAATCCATCCATCGCACCCGCGAGGGCCGGGATTTTCCGGTAGAGATCACCAGCAACTATCTGGAATTCGATGGACAAGGATACATCTGCGCTTTCGCCCGCAATATCTCCGAACGCAAGCGCATCGAAAAGGCGCTGCGGGAGGCCGAGTCGAAGTACCGCGACATCTTCGAGAACGCGGTGGAGGGAATGTTCCAGAGCACGCCGGATGGGCAACTGCTGAACTGCAATCCGGCCATGGTGGGGATCTATGGCTACGATTCTCCGGAGGATTTCAAGGCCGCCGTAACTGCCCGCCGGATCTACGTCGATCCGGCGCGGCGCGCGCAGTTTGTCGACCTGATGCGCGAACATGGATCCGTGTCGGCCTTTGAAGCCCAGGTGTATCGCAAAGACGGCAGCATTATCTGGACATCGGAAAAGGCCCGTGTAGTAAACGACGAGCTCGGACAACTCCTCTACTACGAAGGATTCGTGGAAGATATCACCGAGCGCAAGCGCATTGCAGAAGAACTGCGCGAGGCAAAGGAAGCCGCGGAAGCGGCGAACCGCGCCAAGAGCCAGTTCCTGGCCAACGTGAGCCATGAAATCCGCACGCCGATGAACGGGATCATCGGCATGACGGAACTTGCGCTCGGCACCGAACTCACCGAAGAGCAGCGCGAGTATCTCGAGATCGTCAGAAGCTCGGCCAACTCGCTGTTGCTGCTCATCAATGACATCCTTGATTTCTCGAAGATTGAAGCGGGCAAACTGCAGCTCGATCCCACCGAGTTCAGGCTGCGCGCGACTCTCGACAACATGTTCAACTCGCTGTCCGTGCGCGCGCAGCGGAAGGGCCTGGAACTGACTGCCAATATCCTGCCCGATGTCCCCGACGCCCTGATCGGCGACCCGGACAGGCTGCGCCAGATCCTGCTCAACCTGGTGGACAACGCCATCAAGTTCACGGAGCGCGGCGACATCATCGTTCATGTCCAAAGCGAAGTGGAGTCCCACGAGAGGGCATGGCTGCGCTTCACGGTCACAGACACCGGCATCGGCATCGCTGAAGACAAACAGCGCGTGATCTTTGAAGCCTTCTCACAAGCCGACAGTTCCATGACGCGCAGATACGGCGGCACCGGACTGGGACTTGCGATCTCCGCTCAGCTGGTCGAGATCATGGGGGGCAGAATCTGGCTCGAGAGCAAACAGGGGATAGGGAGTGCGTTTCACGTGCAGCTGCCGTTTGCGCTTCCCGAATCGCTGCCGCTCACACTGCAGAACCAGGCCAAGTCGGCAGCGCTGTGCGATGCGCGCGTGCTGATTGTCGATGACAACTACGCGAACCGTCGCATCCTCCAAGGCATGCTGATCAACTGGCACATGAAGCCCCACATCGCCGGGGACGGCCCCTCGGCCCTTCGTGACCTGCAGCAGGCTTCCGGGACCGGAGTCCCTTTTGAGCTGGTACTCCTCGATGCCATGATGCCGGGAATGGACGGCTTTGCTGTGGTGGAAAAAATCCGCTCCACGCCGGGTATCGCAGATACTCCTGTCATTCTGCTCACCTCCGCCGACGTCCGGCAGTGCTCGGCCCGCTGCCAGGCATTGGAGATCCGCACCTATCTGATGAAGCCGGTGAAGCAAGTGGATCTGCACGACGCGATCGTGCGCGCCCTGTCGCTGGCCAGGGAAAGGCATCGCGAGCTGTGGTTTACGCAGGCCGAAGAAGCCGGTGCGCCTCTGTTGCCGCGGCCCGAGCATGACGCGACGAGCACGGGGCCGCTTCGGATCCTCCTGGCTGAGGACAACCTCACCAACCAACTGTTGGTGACCAGCCTCCTTCAAAAGCGGGGACATACTGTTTTTCCCGCCACAAGCGGCAAGGAAGCGGTGAGCGCATTTGCGACACAGCAGTTTGATCTGATCGTGATGGACGTACAGATGCCCGAGATGAATGGTCTCGAGGCAACGGCTGCGATCCGCGAGATCGAGAAGAGCACCGGTTCCCATGTACCGATTCTGGCGCTGACCGCGCACGCGATCGAAGGGGATCGGGCGCGGTGCCTCGCCGCCGGGATGGATGGCTATGTGTCCAAACCGATATGTGTGAACGACTTTATGTCGGCCATCGCCCAGCTGCTGCCTGCCGGCGCCCGGCTTGCGCCGGACCTCTCCAGCCCCGAAGCCCCTCCACCATTGCTCGACACTCAGGATCTCATGGCGCGCTTCGATGGCGATACGGAACTGTTGCAGCAGGCCTATGAGCTCTTCCGGCGGAGCTATCCGAAGCTGCTTGCGCAGTTGCGCGATGCGGTGCGCCGTAGCGATGCCGAGGCACTCGAACGCGCAGCACACACGATCAAGGGATGCGTCAGCAACTTCGGCGGCGCGGCCTCTGTCGAAGCCGCCCTCCGGCTTGAGAAAATGGCGCGTGCACGAGACCTGCGGCAGGCCGTTGATGCCTGCGAAGCACTGGAATGCGAAATCGAGCGCTTGATTCCCGCGCTTACGCAACTTGTTTAGCGCGCAGTGACGGGCGGCATGAGACCACCGCCACGGCCTGGGCCGAATGACTGGTGAAGCCGCCGCAGCTGTCGATGCGTCTAATGCCGGTGAATTGCAGGGGAAAGGGAAACGATGAGAGTCCTGATCGCAGATGATGATGATGTCTTGCGCCACATTCTCGAGGCGACTCTTGTGAAGTGGGGATATGAAGTCGTTGTAGCACGGAATGGACTTGAGGCCTGGCGCCTGCTTCAGAGTAACGACGCCCCGAAGCTCGCCATTCTCGATTGGATCATGCCCGGCATGGACGGCGTGGAAGTATGCAGGGAGATCCGCAAGCGCGAAGACCGACCCTATATCTACCTGCTCCTGCTCACTTCCAAGCATAAAAAGGAGGATGTGATCGCAGGTCTGGAAGCCGGTGCCGACGATTACATCCCCAAGCCCTTCGATCCCCAGGAACTCAAAATGCGGGTGCGCGCCGGCCGCCGCATATTGGATCTACAGGCCGAACTCCTCTCCGCCCGTGAAACCCTGCGTTACCAGGCGACTCATGACGGGCTGACCGGCCTGCTGAACCGCTCGGCGGCCCTCGACGCCCTGCGCAACGAGTTGGAAAGGGCAAACCGCCAGAGTATACCCCTGTGCCTGATGCTGGCCGACTTCGATCACTTCAAGGACATCAACGATACCCACGGGCACACAATCGGCGATGCGGTCCTGTGCGAGGCGACGCGCAGAATGAGAGCTTCTGTCCGCACCTACGACAGCGTGGGCCGATACGGCGGCGAGGAATTCTTGTTCATCCTGCCGGGGTGTGACACCGAGAATGCCAAAAACCAGGCCGAAAGGCTGCAGGCCTGCGTTACCAGCCAGCCTATCGAACTGCCGCGGGTGACCATATCCTTTACCATAAGCATCGGCGTCGTAGTCAAGTACAACGCTTGCATCGAGGATCTCGATTCGCTGATCCAGACCGCAGACGCCGCCCTTTATGAGGCCAAGGTGCAGGGGCGCAATCGCGTCGTCGTGTCCGCAACCCCTGTGGCGGTACTGAAACCGATCCCGACCATGAGCTTCCTGGAGCCACGCGCATAACCGAAGAGATAGACATCAAGGCCAGGCGCCGCCACCACATTCAGGGCACTTCAGTTCCGCGCCTGTCACAGTGAAACAACCCCCTCCGGGCCGCAGAGGACTTTCATGTCAATAATGCGAACCATGCCTTACCGGAAACCTCCGCGCAATCCTTGAAAGCCGTGGCCGCATTTGTGTTTGCAGGATATCCTCCACGGCTGCAGCATTGACAAGAGTCAGGCCGGCGCGTAGCATCGGAATGTGTTACATCTTCATTTTCGGGAGAATTGAGCGGAGGCCCCATGCCCAAGCCAAAAAGCAGCAGCGTCTCCGTGACGTGCCCCTGCTGCGGCGCGCACCTGACCATTGACGCGAACCTGCAGAAAGTGATCGCGCACGAGGCGCCGCCCCCCCGGCATCAGGCCGCTCCGGACCTCGATCGCGTCGACTTGCTCCTGCGCGAGCAGGCGGCGCGCCGCGAAGCGATCTTTCGCCAAAGCGCCGAAGACGAAAAGACCAAGCCTCAACTGCTGGAGAGGAAATTTGAAGAGGCGCTGAAGAAAAGCAAAGACCAGCCAGTGGAAAAGCCCACCCGCGACATCGATCTGGATTAGACTTCCGGCCTCCGACTGCCGACACTTGTCAGGTTCCTCACATCGATAAGGTCTTCTGTCCTTGAGTGGAGGTCGGTATTGACAGGGGCCCCGATATGCTTCATCGTTTTTCCGATCCGGAACAGATTGGGGGATGTACAAGTTATGGGGATGCCGAACAGAATAGAAGCGCCGTCGAAGGCAAAGGATGCCGCCGGCACCACGATCGTCGTGGGCATCATCTGCCTCGCCGTGGGTTTGGGAATCGGATACTATTACGGAACCAAGGTCGGATCCTCTGCAGCGCCGATTGCAGCTTCCAATTCTGCCACCTCCGCCCCGCCACAGACTCAACTGATGGATCCTGCCACCTTCCTGGCGAATGAAGCGAGCCTCAAGTCCATGCTCGGCACCAATCCCAAGGACCTGAACGCCCTCGTGCAGTTGGGAAACCTTTACTACGACAATAACAAATTCAGCCAGGCGATCGAATATTATGGCAAGGCACTGGAAATAGATCCGAGCAACGTCAACGTGAGGACCGATCGGGGATCCTGCTACTGGAGCCTGGGGCAGGCCGATGCGGCGATCGCCGAGTTTCAGAAGTCCCTCCAGGTGGACCCGACCCATTCAATGACGCTTTTCAATCTGGGAGTTGTCTATCTGCACGGAAAGAATGATGTGGGGGAGGCGCGGAAGGCGTGGGAAAAGCTTCTGACGACCAACCCGAATGATCCTCGGCGTTCCCGCATCCAGGAGATGCTGGCTTCTCTGGGCACCACAGCCCCGGAAGCGACCCCCGCAGCCCCGGGACAGACCAAATCCGGTTCCTCGAGCATGGACGACCTCTTCAAGCGCATGAAGAAGTAGTCGTGCACAAAGGATTCCAAGTATAGCTGCTAGATCCGGGACTGCGACCCACTCGCCTTCCTGGAATCCCCGGACCACTGCGGGATATTCACCAAGGCCTGATGCAGCTGCTGAAAATCAAGCGGCTTGTTAAAATAGGCGTCAATCAGCCCTTCATCCACAGCAAGCTCGTTAAGCTGAAAGGCCGTCACAAGGAAAATGATGGCAGCGGGCTGCGCCTTCCGAATGCAACGGGCCACATGCAAGCCATCCAGATCGGGCAGCTGGTAATCGAGCAGAATAACGTCAAATCCGGATTTCTCGAGCTGCGCCATGGCTTCGGCGCCCGTAAATGCGGGATGGACATCGAAGCCCCATTTGGCAAGCGACTTCGCGAGCGACCAGCTCAAAAGCTTCTCGTCTTCCACAACTAGAATGCTCTTATCTGCGCTTGTCATCATCACGTCTATGGATGCAACTCCATTGCCAAGTTCTTGGAATTCCAAGACCGTTTCAAAGCAAACTGCAAATTATTGTAAATACAAAGTATAAACGATAGGAGTGATTTGGCTCGTCGAGTGCTGCCTGTGTCAAAACTCGCCCCCGCAGCAAGGAACGGGTTATACCGCCCAGAAGCTTGCCGGGATGGTGCCCATCCCGCGGCTCAGCCGCGATCACGCAAGCCCGGCAATTTCAAACATATGTAATGTGCTATAAACAAGGAGGTCTTGATATCCCGGTTTGATGACTTATTCCGGCATATGCCGAAGTGCGAGCAATGCCATGGCACGTGGATGATCTTGAATTCTGACTTCTACATTCCGGTCAGTACCTGTATGATCTTAGTGTTATCGTGCCCAATGTATGGGTGATATGGCACATTTTTTACTGTAGCGGAATCTAAGGTAAATCCAATCTCCGAAGATGCCTGAGTAACCTGTTGAAATTAAATAATTAACAGTGTAGTGTGGAGATTCTCCTCTTCGCGGCTTTCGGAACGCGGATTGCCTTGCTTTCCTGCGATGCAATCATGCGCCGCTTCGCTTTGATGTGCGAACCGGCGAATTACTGTCCTAGGCTGGAGGAAGTCATGGGCGATACTGATCGGGGCGACGTCCAAATCGCTGCCCATCTCTGTAAAGGTTGCTGTCTCTGTGTAGTGGCGTGCCCGACTGGGGTTCTGGCCCAGAGTCGTTTCTTGAATCGGCAGGGTTACTATGCGGTTGCCTATTCGGGTTCAGGATGTACCGGATGCGGCATCTGCTTTTATACTTGCCCCGAGCCCGGTGCGATAACCGTGCGTGTGCGCAAGGGCGAAGAAGAGGCGGCCAAGGAGGAAACGCTGCCGGCCGGTTTGGCGACATCTGGAGGAGGTCATTCATGAGGCAGTTGATGAAGGGGAATGATGCGATTGTGAACGGAGCGATCCTGGCTGGCTGCAAGGCCTATTTCGGCTACCCGATCACGCCGGCGAGCGAGATTGCCGAAACGGCAGCGTTGTTGTTTCCGCGGGCTGGGGGAGTCTTTCTGCAGGCCGAAAGCGAGATCGCTTCGATCCAGATGGTGTACGGCGCAGCTTCGGCGGGCATCCGATCGATGACCGGGTCATCGGGGCCGGGGATAAGTTTGATGCAGGAAGGGATCTCCTATCTGGCCGGGTCGGAATTGCCCTGCGTGATCGCCGATATCATGCGTGGCGGGCCCGGGCTCGGCAACATCGGCCCTGAGCAGGGCGACTACTTCCAGATGGTGAAGGGAGGCGGACACGGCAACTACCGCAACATCGTTCTGGCCCCCAACAGCGTTCAGGAGATGTGTGACCTGACGATTCTCGCCTTTGATTTGGCGGATCGATATCGCAATCCCGCTGTGGTGCTTGCAGACGGCGCCCTCGGCCAGATGATGGAGGCGGTCGAGGTTCCGGCTGCCTGCAGCCCGCAGCCTCCAAAGGACTGGGCGGTTTCGGGTGAGGCGACAACCCGTAAGAATCTGATCACCTCGATCTATCTGCGCCATGAGGAGCTGGAGCAGCACAACCTGAAGCTGCAGGCGAAATACCGTCAACTCGAGGAGCGGGAAGTTTTATGGGACGAGCACATGACCAAAGACGCTGAGTTCCTCCTTGTCGGGTACGGGATTTCAAGCCGCGTGGCGCGTGCCACAGTCGACGAAGCGCGGAGGCGGGGTATGAAGATCGGCCTGTTGCGTCCGATCACCTTGTTCCCGTTCCCGATGCGACGCTTGAGCGAACTGGCGGCAAAGGCCAAGGCGGCCTTGGTTGTCGAGCTGAGTTATGGACAGCTTCTGGAAGATGTCCGACTCGCCGTCAACGGGAGGATACCCGTGAGGCTGTTGGGCCGGGCGGGGGGAATGATCCCGACCGAAGAGGAAGTCATGGCGGCCATTAAAAAGATGGAGAACGAGTGTGTGGGAAATCAAGCATAGCAAACCTGAGACATTCTACGATCGTTTCGACCGCAAGGGTGGCGACCTGGAGGTCACGCACTACTGCCCGGGCTGCGGTCATGGTGTATTGCACAAGCTGATCGCCGAGGCAATTGAAGACCTCGGGATTCAGGATCGAACCATCCTGGTGAGTCCGGTCGGATGCTCGGTCTTCGCCTACTACTATCTCGACGTCGGCAATGTGCAGGCGGCCCACGGCCGTGCGCCGGCGGTAGCCACCGGCATCAAGCGGGTGCGTCCGAACAGCATCGTCATCTCGTATCAGGGGGATGGTGATCTGGCTGCGATCGGGGGCAACGAGATTCTGCATGCGGCCAACCGGGGCGAGAACATCACCGTTTTCTTCGTCAACAACGGCATCTATGGCATGACGGGAGGTCAGATGGCCCCGACCACTCCTGTGGGCCAGCGAACAACGACTTCTCCTTACGGCCGCTCTCTCGCGAATGAGGGCTACCCGATGAAGATATGCGAGTTGCTCTCGGCCCTGGAGGCTCCTGCCTACATCGAGCGCGTCGCCCTCACCGATGCCAAGCACACCATGAAGGTGCGTAAGGCCGTGAGGCGTGCTCTCCAGTGCCAGATCGAGGGTCGCGGTTTTTCGCTTGTTGAGGTGCTGTCGGCGTGCCCGACCGGCTGGAAGGCAACGCCCGAAGAAGCCACGCACTGGGTGGAGAAAAACCTGGTGCCTCTGTTCCCGCTGAAGCTGTACAAAGAACGCACCGGCGACGGCGTCGGGAACACCCCCAAGGTTGAAGCCAAGGCCGAGAAAAAAGTCCTGCACGAGGTCGGATCTGCCGGAATCGTGACCCCAAAGCGCGGCGCCCTCGCCAGCGGCGCGCTCGCGGATGTTTCCATGAAGATCAGCGGGTTCGGCGGCCAGGGAATCCTCTTTGCAGGAATCGCCTTGGCGGAAGCTGGAATGCGAGAGGGTCTCCAGGTTTCCTGGATTCCCTCCTATGGCCCCGAAATGCGCGGGGGCACAGCCCATTGCCACGTAAGGCTCTCGCGCCATAGCATTGCCTCCCCCATGATCAACCGGCCTTCGACGCTGATCGCGTTCAACGAACCATCCGTGGATAAGTTCCTGGATGAGCTTTTGCCGGGCGGATTGATGATGGTGAACTCGTCCATGGTAACCACAAAGCCCGCACGGACGGATATCCGGATTATCGAAGTTCCGGTAACGGATACGGCGAAGGACATGGGAAATCCGAAGGTCGCCAACATGGTCATGCTGGGAGCCTACCTCCAGTTGACACGGGCCGTTGAGGATGAGTCGGTTCTGGCAGCACTGGCAGAGCACGGCTTGCGAGGCGATCTGGTTGAGCTCAATCGGAAAGCGCTCCAGGCCGGTCGTGCGCTGATCCGTTGACAGAGGACAAACCGGTGACGAATGACAGACGCGGCCATTCGTCATTCATCGAGATCTTTGTGGTTTGAATTTCGGATGCACCACTACTCTGCTCGTGTGCAGTCGGGGATCGGGATATATCACCACCGCCCCGGCGTATCGTCCCGCCACTGAAGAAGCGCGCTCATGAATGCCGACAACAGCTTAAGCCTGGTGAAGGAGAATTCCGTGCAAACGGTTTATGGGGGAAGGAAGGGCTGTGGCGCCGGCCTTCCATCGATATCTGCGAACGGGTGCGGCCGCGACAAAGGGAGAGCCATGAATCTCACCATCACAAGACGGACAGCAGTCCAGCAAAAGAGCTTAAATTAGTAAATTTTAATGGTAGGCTATTGAGTTTGGCTCATACAGCCCGTCTCTCAACAAATAGAAGCCATTATTTCCTGAAGAATTGAGGATAACCAATCATGAAAAGACAGATGGTCACGATCGACGGTAACGAAGCAGCGGCATACGTTGCCTTCAGAACCAACGAGGTCATTGCCATATATCCAATTACTCCCTCCTCTCCGATGGGCGAATGGTCGGATGCCTGGGCGGCCGAGGGTTTGCGCAACATCTGGGGCACGATCCCTTCGGTCACCGAAATGCAGAGCGAAGGAGGGGCTGCCGGAGCGGTGCACGGAGCGCTTCAAACCGGCGCATTGACAACCACATTCACCGCGTCGCAGGGGCTCCTTCTGATGATCCCCAACATGTTCAAGATCGCCGGAGAACTTACCTCCACTGTCTTCCATGTTTCCGCGCGGACCGTGGCGACGCATGCGCTCTCGATTTTCGGGGACCACGGCGACGTCCTGGCAACCCGTTCCACGGGTTTCGGTCTGATTGCCTCCAATTCGATTCAGGAGATCATGGATTTCGCTCTCATCGCGCAGGCGGCCACTCTGGAAGCGCGCGTTCCGTTCATTCACTTCTTCGACGGCTTCCGCAGTTCCCACGAGGTGATGAAGATCGAGCAGCTTACCGAAGACGACATGCGTGCGATGATCGACGACGAGTTGGTCTTTGCCCACCGCCGCCGCCGGCTGACGCCGGAGAGCCCGGTTTTGCGCGGATCGGCACAGAATCCTGACGTGTTCTTCCAGGCCCGGGAAACGTGCAATCCCTATTATCTGGCAGCGCCGGCGATTGTGCAGAAGGCCATGGACAGATTTGCGGGCATCGTCGGGCGCCGGTACCATCTGTTCGACTATGTCGGCGCTCCGGATGCCGAGCGCGTAGTCGTGCTGATGGGATCGGGCGCGGAAGCCGCACAGGAGACCGTGGAGTACCTCGCGGCGCGCGGCGAGAAGGTCGGCATGGTGAAAGTGCGCTTGTACCGGCCTTTCTCGGTCGCTGACTTTGTAGCCGCGCTTCCGCCGACGGTGCGCGTGATCGCGGCTCTGGACCGCACCAAGGAACCGGGCAGCGCCGGTGAACCCCTTTACCAGGATGTCATGACGGCGGTCGGGGAAACCTTTTCACGCGGCAAGGCGCCGTTCCGATCCTTCCCGCTGATTGTGGGCGGCCGTTACGGCCTGTCGTCCAAGGAATTCACCCCCGCGATGGTGAGTGGTGTGTTCGAGGAGATGAAAAAGGCCGAGCCGAAGAACCACTTCACTGTGGGCATCGTCGACGATGTCACCCATTCGTCCATCGATTATGACCCCGCCTTCTCGACCGAAGGCGACGACGTCGTCAGGGCCCTTTTCTACGGGCTGGGAGCCGACGGTACGGTGGGTGCCAACAAGAACTCGATCAAGATCATCGGCGAAGACACGCCGAACTATGCCCAGGGCTACTTCGTTTACGACTCGAAAAAAGCAGGTGCCGTCACGGTATCTCACCTGCGCTTTGGGCCGCGCCCGATCCATTCCACCTATCTCATTGATAAGGCCAACTTCGTCGCCTGCCACCAGTTTGTGTTCCTGGAGCGCCAGGATATGCTGAAGGACGCCATGAGGGGCGCCACGTTCCTGCTCAACAGCCCGTTCGGCTCCGATGAAGTCTGGGACAAGCTGCCGCGCACCGTCCAAAAGCAGATCATCGACAAAAAGATCCGTTTTTTCGTGATCGACGGCTACAAGGTGGCTAAAGACACCGGCATGGGCGCCCGCGTCAACACCATCATGCAGACCTGCTTTTTCGCCATCTCGGGGGTCCTGCCCCGCGACGAGGCGATCGAATCGATCAAGTACGCGATCAAGAAGACCTACGGCTCCAAGGGTGATGAGGTGGTGCGCAAGAACTTCCTGGCGGTGGAGCAAACGCTGGCCAATCTTTTCGAGGTCAAGGTGCCCGATAAGGCGACCAGCGCTTTCGATCGGCCGCTCGTGGTGGCGAAGGAAGCTCCGCCGTTCGTCCAGAACGTGGTCGCGCCGATCCTGGCCGGCCGTGGCGATTCGCTGCCGGTGAGCGCTTTCCCCGTGGACGGCACCTTTCCGACCGGAACCTGCCAGTGGGAGAAGCGCAATATCGCGCTCGAGATACCGGCCTGGGATCCGGAAGTCTGCATCCAGTGCGGCAAGTGTGCGATCGTCTGCCCGCACGCGTCGGTCCGCATCAAAGCCTATGATATGAAGTTTGCGGAGAAGGCACCGAAGACCTTCAAATGGATGACGACCAAAGGGAGCGAGTTCGTGGAAGGCATGGCTTACACCGTCCAGATCGCCCCGGAGGATTGTACCGGATGCGGCATGTGTGCGGACGTGTGCCCCGCCAAGAACAAGAAGGAAACGCGCCTGAAAGCCTTGAACATGGTGTCGCAGCTTCCCATCCGCGAGACCGAGCGCGAAAACTACAAGTTCTTCCTGGATCTGCCCGAGTACGACCGGCGCCTGGTGCGCATGAGCAGCATCAAGGCAAACCAGTTGCTGCAGCCGCTGTTCGAGTACTCGGGTGCGTGTTCGGGTTGCGGCGAGACTCCCTATATCAAGCTGATGACCCAGCTATTCGGGGATCGCGCGATCGTTGCCAATGCAACCGGCTGTTCGTCCATTTATGGCGGCAACTTGCCGACGACGCCTTACACCACCAACAAGGAGGGGCGGGGACCCGCCTGGTGCAACTCGCTGTTCGAAGACAACGCCGAGTTCGGGCTCGGCTACAGGCTCACCATCGACAAGCACTCGGAGATGGCGCGCGAGCTGGTCCAGAAGCTGTCGACCAAGATCGGCGCCGAGCTTGCCTCCGGCATCCTCAACGCCGACCAGTCCGATGAAGCCGGGATCCACGACCAGCGCGGGCGCGTGGTGGCTCTAAGGCAGAAGCTGGCCGGCGTGAACTCGCCGGAAGCGCGCAACCTCCTCAGCCTGTCGGATTACCTGGTCAAAAAGAGCGTCTGGATCGTCGGCGGTGACGGCTGGGCCTACGACATCGGCTACGGCGGCCTCGATCATGTCCTCGCCTCGGGGAAGAACGTCAACCTGCTCGTGCTCGACACGGAGGTCTATTCGAACACCGGCGGGCAGATGTCGAAATCCACCCCCCGCGGCGCCGTCGCCAAGTTTGCCGCCGGCGGCAAACAGGTGGCCAAGAAGGATCTCGGCCTGCACGCGATCAACTACGGCAGCGTCTACGTCGCGACGGTTGCCCTCGGCGCGAACGACGCTCAGACCGTGAAGGCGTTTCTCGAGGCGGAGTCCTATAATGGGCCATCCATCATCATCGCCTACAGCCACTGTATCGCCCATGGCATCAACATGACGACCGGCATGAAGAACCAAAAGGCCGCCGTCGACACCGGCTACTGGCCGTTGTATCGTTATGATCCGCGCCTGGCCGCGCAGGGGAAAAATCCGCTGGTTCTCGATTCCAAGGCCCCCAAGCTGCCGCTGAAGGATTACGCCTATAACGAGACCCGCTACAAAATGCTCGCCCTGAGCCAGCCGGAAGAAGCCAAGCGCCTCCTCCAATTGGCACAGCAGGACGTGATGAAGCGCTTCCAGTTCTATCAGCAGCTGGCAACGCTCGACTACAGTGAAATCGCCGCGCCGAGAGGCGAGAAAGCCGCCACCGGAACCAAAGAGTAGCCTGCTGAGGTTCGGGGTCGGACCTGGGTAACCCGAACTATGGAAGCGAAGCCGGGACACGGACGGCAGGGCGGGAAGCTGCGCATCGGCGACGACTGGAATGCGATCACGATTATCGCCTTGTCACAACAAAGTCCGCTCAAGGCTGTGGCTGAACTCGTCGAGAACAGCATGGACGCCCGTGCCGGCAACATGCGGTTGCCACGGCGCGGAGTTTCTTGCTGTGTGTGTCTTTGCGTCTCGGCGGGTTGCTTTGCCCTCCTATTTTAAGCCGAAGGAATTCGCGGCTCGGGCTGCGATGTGCCTGCCGATGGCGATGGAGGCCGTGGCGGCGGGCGAAGGCGCGTTCAGCACGTGGATCGCGTTAGGGGCTTCAATGATCTGGAAGTCATCGACGAGCGCGCCCTCGGGAGTAATTGTCTGAGCGCGCACTCCGGACCCTCCCGGTTCGAGATCTTCGTTCCTGAGATCGGGCACCAGCCTTTGCAGCGCCCGCAGGAACGCGCGCCGGTTCAGCGAGCGGTACAGCTCATAGACTTCCGTGCGCCAGTATTTCCATCCCATGCGCCAGAATCCCAGGTACGCGGACATTTCGGCAAGATCCCCCAGACGGATGTCGCGCATGCGATAGCCTTCGCGTGCGAAGGCCAGGACGGCGTTAGGGCCGGCCTCGTAGCCGCCGCGAATTCGTTTGGTGAAGTGCACGCCAAGGAAGGGGAACTGTGGGTTGGGCACCGGGTAGATGAGCCCGCGCACCATATTGCAGCCGGGCCGCAGCGTGTAGTACTCGCCGCGAAAAGGGACCACGAGCACCTTCGGGTCGATGCCCATCAGGCGCGCGATGCGGTCCGCATGCAGGCCGCCGCAATTAATCAGGTTCCGGGCGGCAAACGATGAGGCGTCTGTGTCGAGATAGAGAAGGCCGGCCTGCCGTCGAATCGCCCGGACACGCGCCTGTTTGAAGATTTGTGCGCCCCGTGCCGTGAGCTGGGCGGCCATGGCAGAGGCGACTGCGCTGAAATCGATGATTGCTGTGCTGGGCGAGTACAGAGCGCGCACCGCCAACGCGTGCGGTTCCAATTCCCGAACGCGTTCGGGGCCGATGATCTCAAGGCCGGGCACGCCATTTGCTGTGCCGCGCTCGTACAATTCCTGGAGCCGTGGCAGCTCCTGCGCGGTGACCGCGACAATGACCTTGCCGCAGCGATCATAGGCAACTCCCTGCGCCCGGCAGAACTCCATCAGCAGACGCACCCCTTCAACGCACAGTCTGGCCTTGGCCGATCCCGGCCTGTAATAGATGCCGGCATGAATTACGCCGCTGTTGTGGCCCGTCTGGTGGCTCGCCAGCCCGGCTTCTTTTTCGAGCAGGGCGAGGGTGTATCCGGGGAAGCGCTCCGTCAGGGCCAGCGCGGTGCCCAGCCCGACGATTCCGCCTCCGATGATCGCGATGTCAAAGGTTTCGGCATTCATGGCCATGAAGCTCTCTCCCCCGAACGAAACAAACCGGGAGCCGTGGCATAATACATGTATGAGTTTTTGTCTGCCCCCGGGAGGATCATCTTTTATCACCAACACGATGCGAAACCAAGTCTCTCTTCCGGCGGCTGACTACGTCCTTGGACAGCGCAAGCCTCACGGTGCCCCCGGCCGCGAGACACACGAAGCGAGCGAAAAAGGTTCCGCTCGCGTGTTTCGTGCATCTCGATTCTCTTCAGGGATACTGTTGGCGGCGTTGTTCTTGAGCGGTTGCTCGTGCCATCTGGATGTGCCTGCTGCCAAAGGCCAGATGCAGACACGGGAGCCGCTGACCCTTTACAACCGCTCGCTCGAGCTGCGCCTCTTCAAACCGCTCCAACCTGCCGCTGAAAATGTGTTGATCATTTATGCGACCGGGGATGGAGGCTGGCTCGGACTGGGGCACGACATATTCGACTGGCTGACTCAGTGGAACTACCCGGTCGTCGGATTCAGCTCGAGAGCCTATCTGAAAAACCTCGGAGCGGTCTCCGATACCGACACTACCACTCCGAGACGCCTGGCGCGGGACTACGAGAATATCATTGGTTTCGCAGAGAGCCGTCTCGGGCTGCCCTCGACGACCTCGCTGATTCTCGTCGGGTTGTCACGGGGCGCCGGGCTTTCCGTGGTCGCCGCGGGTGAGGGAATGCTCGATCAAAACCTGGCGGGCCTGCTGGCGATCGCGCTGACGAAGGAAGAGGAGCATGTCATCCGCTACCGGAGGAGAGCGCCGAAGTCTGCCAACGATCCGCCACGGCTGGAGGGAGTGCAGATCGAGACCTACCGCTACCTGAACCGGCTGGTCTCGTTTCCGGTCATGGTGCTCCAATCGACGAACGATGGCTACCTGCCGGCCGAGGCGGCACGCCGGTTGTTCGGGCCGGACACTGCGCTGCGGCGGCTACGCGCCGTGGAGGCCGCGAACCACGGCTTCCGCAACGGCTGTCAGGCATTGTACCGCGACGCCCAAGACGCCCTGAAGTGGATGACCAGCCGGCTCTCCACGAGGCACCCCAAGTAATCCTCTTAAGAATGAGTGAACAGTGACGAACGACGAGTGGGATTACCTGCGCCTATCCTCGACAGAACACCTGTCCCTTTCCCGAAGTGCCGTCGAGTTCCACGCGCACTTCCTTCTCTAACATCAGGTCGTGATAGGTGACCGCGAGCCCCTTGGTGATGACTCGTTGGAGCATGGATTCTGCGAGCGATTGCAGGCCTACCTCCAGGCGATCCGCTTCCTGAATGATCACGGGTGCCCGCTCGATATTGTCCGCGGCATGGCTTCCGGAGTAGCCTGCGAGGGTGTGGATCCCTGCCTGGGTCTTGATGGAAATAACCGCCTGCGGCGAGAGGCCACTGTAGAGACTCTCGAATCCGCTGGAACCTATGACGAATTCCTCGGCGTCAGGACCCACCAGCAGGTAGGCGTTACGATGTGCGCGGTCCATGTCCCGAAGCAGGCATTGAATCTTTTCCTTCCCCAGGTGCGCCACAATCTCGTTGGTAAGCACGAATGTATGACTCAAGCTGCTCTCCACGTGCCCGAAGGAGCTGTCGCTGCGCGCGAGCATGGAATACTGACCCGATGTCAGATCAGTCATGGAGATTTCCCGGTCCATGGCGCTGGTGGTCTGGGGACGCACCTGGAGGAGATGGAACTCGCAGGTGAATTTCCTGGTTTTGTGCCCCTGTCCATCAACCCCTTCCGTGAAAACCGGGCGCACCGCGAATTCCATGCTCACTGCCTGGCGGGTCTCATTGCCCAGGTCGTCCATGATCCTGCGCACGAGGGAACCGAGATTGAAAAACTCTTTTCGCTTGATGAGCATGGGAAGGTCCAGAGCGTCGAAAATCTCGATCACTTCCGGCCGGCCTGTGGCCCAGTTCGTGACCCGCCTCCGGGAGGCCATGATGCGTCTCAGTTCGGCCGGGATGTGAGCGCCCGCGCCCTCCTGGTTATCTTTCCTCCTGGGATCGAAAAAGAGATCCACGGTGCGGATGCTGGCCCTGCCGTCCCCTTCCACCACGAGCACATCCATGCACGTCTGGCCGTTGTCGGGGGCGTCGTTCCTCGCGATGGGCTTGCCGCCCGTCGCATAAGTGGTTTCCGGGTCGATGTACTCCCCCAGCAGCTGGCGGAAGTCTCCGTTTTCCAGGAAGGACATCACCCGCGGCCCGCCCTCGGAGTAACCACCCGTCTCGCCCACCATGAACGTGCCCATCCCCATGCCCACGCGCCCAACAGGATCGTCCCGTTTGATATCCGGGCCCCAGGGCCAGGTGTTGGTGCTCTTCACCACCCCGGATATCAAGGGGAAGAAGTATGGCCCGTACCAGTCTCCGATCACGGGCTGAAAAACGATGGACATGGACTCGCTCAATGGGTTGAGTCCGCATCGGAGCATCATGCTGACGGCAGGAGGATTAAACAAGCTCGCGAACACCTGCTTCATCACGTCCTCCAGGTATTCGAGCCTCTGGTGGATGGTCTTGCCGTGCCGATCGTCATAGTAGACCAGGCTGTCGAATAGGCCGGCCGAAGGCAGCTTCCCATCCTCGCAGGAGGCGCTGGAGCGGAGGATGTAAAAATCGTGCTGCGTCTTCTGCAGCAAGACGAGCAGCTCTTCCTTAATAACCCTGGGCACTTCGGCCTTCCGAAAGGCTTCCTTGATGTCAATGTAATCCGCCTTTGAATAACCCTTCGTTTCGTACTTGGCGCGGAGGAGGTGCTGGAGCTCCTTGTTGTGGTGGAGGAAAGTGAAGTAAAAGACAGATCCCAACATCTTGGTATTGGGAAGCAGAACCTGGACGTTCTCCAACCGATCGGGACCGCCGAAGACGAGGTACTTGATCAACAGGCAGTGGCCGAAGTTCTTGCCACCCAAAGCGGTGTGATTGGTCCCAATGGGATAGCCGAGGTTTCGCATCTCGGTCACACGGATGAAGTCGATCAGGCGCTCCAGCACTTCCTGTTCGCGATCTCCCAGGTATCCGTAGTTATCGCTACGGTTTACGTAATTCGCATTGGAGAATTCCTCGAAAGGGGTATCGGAGAAAATCTCTTCACCGGGCATGTCGCCGTGGGGTGTGGGTTGAATGGTATCTGTCATCAGGGTCACCCGTCAGAAAATTCTGCCAGCAGAGGGCAGGGTTGCGCCCTCACCGGGAGGGCGCGCCTTCCACCAATCGAGAAATACTACGACATACTGGAACCGCCGTCCAATCACGGTGCCGCCCCCTCCGGCGATCATTCGACCTGCTCCGAGAATACTAGTGAAATGCAAAAGATTAAGTAATACTCTCGGGCGGGAGAAACGGCCCCGTTTCATCTGTATGGGATATGCGATTCAGGCGCTGAACCACTTCAGAGGCTGAGGATCCGCCGGCCGGCTGAAGTCAAGCCACGGGAGTTGAACACCTGATCGCCCTAATGGAGACGCAACCATGCGAAGCTTAGCCTCCCTTTCCGCTGGAACTTTGTTACTTGTCGTTGCGATCGCCGACGCCGTCACAATCACAGGCACAACGCAGAACGCGGCTCAAGTCACCATCAGCTATGATCCGCAGTTTTTCACCGGCCTGAAATGGCGTAACATCGGGCCGAATCGAGGCGGCCGGTCGATCGGGGTTGCCGGCAGTCCGAGCCGCCCGCTCGAGTATTACTTCGGCGCGACGGGCGGCGGGTTGTGGAAGACCACGGACGGCGGAACCACATGGAAATCCGTCACGGATACCGTCCTCCGGACTTCGTCGGTCGGCGCCGTCGCCGTTTCGGAATCAAATCCCGACATCGTCTTCATCGGCACCGGTGAGACCGAACTCCGCGGCGACATCATCCAGGGCGACGGTCTCTACAAATCGGCTGATGCAGGCAAGACCTGGACGCCAAGCGGCTTGACGGATGCTCAGGCCATCGGACGGATTCGCATCCACCCGACCAACCCGGATGTCATTTTCGTCGCAGCGCTCGGCCACCCCTTCGGGCCGAATCCGGATCGCGGAGTCTTCCGCTCTCGAGACGGAGGCAAAACCTGGCAGAAGGTCCTGTACCGGAGCGACCATGCCGGCGCAGTCGATCTCTGCATCGATCCGAAGAATCCGCAGATGCTCTTTGCGGCCATCTGGGAGGTGTTTCGGACGCCTTACTCGCTTTCGAGCGGAGGGCCGGGGAGCGGACTGTTCAAGTCGACCGACGGCGGAGACAACTGGACCGAGATCACGCGCAACCCGGGATTGCCCAAGGGGATTATCGGCAAAATCGGCGTGTCGGTATCAGGCGCCGATTCAAACCGCGTGTGGGCGATCATCGAAGCCGAGGATGGAGGCATCTTCCGATCGGACGATGGCGGCATGACCTGGATGAAAGTAAACGACGAGCGCCGATTCCGCCAGCGCGCCTTTTATTACACCCGGATCTACACGGATGCGAAAAACCGCGATCGAGTCTACGTCCTGAACACCGGTTTCTATCGCTCCGACGACGGCGGCAAGACGTACAAGACGGTCCGCACGCCGCACGGTGACAATCACGATCTGTGGATCGCCCCCGATGATCCGGCGAGAATGATCAACGGGAACGACGGTGGCGCCAACGTGTCGACGAACGGCGGCGAGACGTGGACGGGCCAGCGCTATCCGACGGCGCAGCTCTACCACGTGGTCACCACCGCCCACATCCCGTACCATGTCTGCGGGGCTCAGCAGGACAACAGCACCGCATGCGTTCCGAGCAACGGCAATGGGGACGAGTTCTATCAGGTGGGTGGGGGGGAGAGCGGGTACATCGCGGCCGATCCGCGCAACCCGAACATTTTTTACGCCGGCAGTTACGGCGGCCTGCTGACGCGGTACGACCGGTCGACCGGCCAGATGCGTGAGATCAACGTGTGGCCCGAGAATCCGATGGGCCACTCGTCCAAGGACATCAAGGAGCGGTTCCAGTGGACGTTTCCGATTGTCTTCTCGCCCGCAGATCCGCGCGTGCTCTATGTCGGCTCGCAGCATCTCTGGCGCACGACGAACGAAGGCCAGAGCTGGGAGCGGATCAGCGGTGACCTGACGCGCGCCGATCCGAAAACCATGGGACCTTCGGGCGGGCCGATCACGCTCGATCAGACGGGGGTCGAGACCTATGCGACCATCTTCACAATTGCCCCATCGCCGAAAGACCCGAACACCATCTGGACCGGATCGGATGACGGCATCGTGTCGGTCACGCGGGATGGCGGAAAGAGCTGGCAACGAGTAACGCCGCCTGATTTGCCGGATCTCGCACGCATCAGCCTCATCGAAGCATCGCCGACCAAGCCGGGCACAGCGTATGCAGCCGCGAATCGGTACCAGCAGGACGACTGGGCCCCGTACTTTTATGGCACCGACGACTACGGCCGGACGTGGAGGAAAATCATCGACGGTATCGGGCCGCGCGATTTCGCGCGCGCGATCCGCGAAGACCCCAAACGGCCGGGCCTGCTCTTTGCGGGCACGGAACACGGCATTTACGCATCGTTCGATGACGGGCGGAGCTGGCAATCGCTGCGCCTGGACTTGCCCGTGACGTCCGTGCAGGACATCACCGTGAAAGACAACGACGTGATCATCGCGACGCATGGCCGCTCATTTTACGTCCTCGAAAACATCGGCGTACTGCGCCAGCTCACTCCCGGGTTCGCGGCGGCGAAACCTCCCGTGTACCTGTTCGCTCCTGCCGATGCCATGCGATCTGTAAGCCGAGGGATAGCGATCGACTACTACCTGGCGGAGCCGGCCGAAAAGGTCACCATCAGCATTCTCGACGGGCAGCGCAACCTGGTACGCAGCTTCATGGGGACCCCGGCCGAGGAAAAGCAGAAACCGGAGACTCCGGCAGGTGGCGAGGGAGAGGAATCGGGACGGGCCTCGTCGCCGCCACGAGTCGGCGACCAGGCCGGCATGAATCGCTTTGTATGGGACATGCGGTACCCGGACGCGACTGGATTTCCAAAAATCATTCTGTGGGCGGGGAACCTGCGCGGGCCGGTAGCGCCGCCTGGCAGATATCAGGTGGAGCTGACAATCACCGGCATGACGGTGACGCGGCCGATGCCAATCGGTGGCAATCCTGAGATCACGCGCTTGCCCAGCCAGACGCTGACGCATTCGTTCACAATCGTGAAAAACCCTTTGCTCACGACCGTAACGGATGCGGACCTGCAGGAGCAGTTCAAACTCGCCCTGCAGATTCGCGACCAACTCAGCCAGGCCAACAACACCGTTGTTCGCATCCGAAACCTGAAGGATCAGATCGGCGATCGCCTGGGAAAGCTGGACAAGAAAAAGGATGCGCAACTCGTCGCGAGCGGCGAAACGCTCGCACAAAAGCTGACCGGCATTGAGGGCGAAATCTACCAATACCGCAACCAGAGCAGCCAGGATCCCCTGAACTTTCCGATCAAGCTGAACAACAAGCTCGCGGCGCTCGAGGGTGTCGTCGAGAGTGCCGATGCGCGGCCGACCGCTCAGTCGTACGAGGTTTTCAAAGACTTGTCAGCCCGCCTTGATACCCAACTGGCGAAATTGGAGACAATATTGAAGGTGGACGTGCCGGCGTTCAACACCCTGGTTGCATCGGCAGGACTGGACCCGATCAAGACGCCGTAGCAACACAGTCAAAATTGCTGAGGAACCAGTCGTCATCGAACCGAGGAGGTGGATCATGCGCGTGCTGTTTTCCGTCCTTGCTTTCCTGTCTCTGCTGGCAAGCCCGTCTGCCATTCAATCAACCAGACAAATCGTCCGAGCCGGTGCCGATCTCAAGCTCCCCTTCAGCCCGGCAGTCAAGGCGGGGAAGTTCATCTATCTCTCCGGAGCCCTCGCGACCGACGAAACCGGCCGGTTTGCCAGCGGCGACATCCAAGCGCAGACCCGGCGCGTCCTGGACAATCTGGCGCGCGTCTTGAAAGCGGCCGGATCGAGGTTGGAAAATGCGGCGTCGGTGAATGTCTATCTTCGAAGCGCCGCCGATTTTCCGGCGATGAACGAAGTTTACAAAGGTTATTGGCCCAAAGATCCGCCTGCCCGGACCACGGTGATGGCCAATCTCGCCATGCCGGAAGCGCTGATTGAAATGTCGATGATCGCCGTTCCTGACGGGGCGGAACGGCAGGTGGTGCATCCGTCCGGATGGGTTAAATCTCCCAATCCGTACAGCTACGGCATCCGCTCGGGCGACACGATGTATCTGGCGGGGCTGCTGGCGCGCAGGGGCAAAGACAATGCCTTCGTCGCGGGCGACATCAAGATTCAGACCCAGACGGTGATGGACAACGCCGGAGAGATATTGAAAGCGGGCGGCATGACACTCGCCGATGTCGCCGGCACGCGTGTCTACATCACCGACACGGCGCTGTTCCAGGACATGAACGCGGCATACCGCACCTATTTCCCAAGGAACCCGCCCGCACGCGCGACCGTAAGGACCACCCTCATGAGCCCGGAGGCGATGGTGGAAATCAGTCTGGTGGCCGTCACAGGAGGCGTGCGTGACGCGCTCAACCCGCCGAATGCCGATGGCAGCCCGGCGCAGCCCAATCCCAACCTGAGTTCGGCGATCCGGATCGGGAATCGTCTTTTCCTTTCCGGTATGCTCGGAAACGACGCGAGCAACAAAGGGGACGCAGCGGGGCAGACACGTGCGACCCTGGCCCGAATTGCGCGCACGCTCAAGGCGGCCGGCTTTGACTGGCCGGACGTGGTGGACGCGACAGTCTACCTCACCGACATGAAGAACATGAACGCCATGAACGAGGCTTACCGTGAGGTTTTCAAGGCGGATCCGCCTGCCCGCGTGACTGCAGGAACGGGCCTGGTGAGTCCTGATGCCCTCGTCGAAATCATGGTCACCGCATCTAAATAAAGTCTCAAAACAGAGGATGCTGCGCACGCAGGGAAAACCAAGGTCAGATTGAGTTTCTCCACATCCTCTGCGTTGAGATTTTGGCGGCTCCCTAATCGAGGCGCTTGCGGAATCGCAGGGCGCTCAGTCCGAGGATCGCGACACCGAAGACGAAGAGCGCTGCGACCTGCGGCCAAAGGTACTGTATCCCGGTTCCCTTGAGAAAGAGGCCGCGCACGATCTCCATGAAGTAACGCAGCGGAATGAGATAGGTCAGGTACTGGACGGGGAGCGGCATATTGCGGATGGGAAAGGCGAAACCGCTCAGCAGCAGCGCCGGCATGAAAAAGAAAAACGACGACATCATGGCCTGCTGCTGGGTGCGCGAAATGGTCGAGATGAAAAGGCCTATGCCCAGGGTCGTCAGCAGGAAGAAAAGAGCGCTAACGAACAGCAGCACGGCGCTGCCGCGGAGCGGTATGCGGAAGATGAGCAGCGCCGCGGCCGTGATGGCCACAGCCTGGAGGATGCCGACGAAGGCGAACGGAAGAAGTTTGCCCAGCATGAGCTCGATCGGGCGGAGCGGGGTCACCATCAGCTGCTCCATTGTGCCGATCTCCTTCTCCCGCACGATGCTCATCGCGGTCAGCATGATCGTCACCAGGGCAATGATGTTGACGATGACTCCGGGAACGAAGTAATTCCTGCTCCTCAAGTCCGGATTGAACCACACCCGAGATTCCACGGCCAGCCCGCCGCCGGGGCCCGGGGCAGGGCCGCTTATGTTCTCGGTACGCGCCATCATGCGGGAACTTTGCCGCTCCTGAAATACGGCCGCGGCAAATCCTGCCACAGCCTGGGAAATGTAGTTCGAAATGATGCCGGCGGTATTGGAGTTCGTTCCGTCGACGAGGATCTGAACCTCGGCTGCATCGCCGCGATAAATGCTGCGTGTGAAGCCGGGGAGGACGCGCACCACGGCCTGGGTCCGCCCCCCATCAAGCACCCCGTCGATCTGATCGTCCCGGTCGAGCACTTCCTGCACCAGGAAGTACTTCGATCCCTGGAAGGCGGACAGCAGCGCGCGGCTCTCCGATGTTCGATCCGAGTCCATCCAGGCGATCCTGGTCAGCTGCACATCCATGTTGACCGCAAATCCAAAAATAATGAGCTGGATCAGGGGCGGTCCGAAGAGCAGCCCTCGGGTGCGCGGATCCCGCAACGTCTGGTAGAACTCTTTTCGGATGATCTCTTTGATTCGATCCCACATAGGTTTCAGGCGACTTTTTGCTTGAGCTTTCGGGTGGCGGCGAGGAAGACCGCCACGGCATACACGAGAAGCAGCACAGCTTCGCCCCAAAGGACGCGCGCTCCCACGCCGCGCAGGAAGATTCCCTTCAGGATCGTAACGAAGTATCTCGCCGGGAATATGTAGGTAACGGCCTGGATTGCCGCCGGCATATTCTCGATGGAGAAGATAAACCCCGAGAGCAGGAAGGCCGGCAGAAATGAAGTGAGCGCGCCCAGTTGGTAGGCCAGCAGCTGGGACCGAACCAGGGCCGAGATCAGGATCCCCCAGCAGAGTGCGCCGACGAGGAATATGCCGCTGGTACAGGCCAGGAACAGGACGCTGCCACGCAGGGGCACGCGGAAAATGCTGATCCCCACGACGAGCGCAACCAGCATGTCGATCACGCCGAGGGCGAAGAAAGCAGCCATTTTCCCAAGCACCAGCTCCGTGGCGCGTAAAGGAGTGGAAATGAGCTGCTCCATGGTGCCCATCTCCCACTCGCGCGCGATCGTCAGGGAGGTGAGCAACGCGGCGATGATCATGAGAATGACGGCAATCAACCCCGGGACAATGTAGTTTCTGGATTTCAGGTCGGGATTGTACCAGATGCGCAGGCGCGGCTGGATCGGTGAGGCCGTCGATCCTCCACCCCGGCGGTTCTGCGTGCTGGTGCGCAGTTCGAGATCATAGGTTTGAAGCAGCGCGCGGGCATAGCCGAGGCCGATCGATGCCGTGTTGGAATCGCTCCCGTCCAGCAGCAGCTGAACCCGGGCCTCGCCGCCGGACAGTAACTGGCGCGCATAGTCCCTGAAGATGACGACTCCCAGAAGGCATTCATTCCGGTCGATCGCAGCCTCGACGGTCCGGTAATCGTCGGCCCCGCCGAGGATCTGGAAATAGCGCGAACCCTGGAAGCGGGAAATCAGTTCTCGACTCTCGGGCGTCCGGTCCGCGTCATAGACGATCGTCGGGATGCGGTCGATATCCAGCGTGAGCGCATAGCCGAAGAGCAAGAGCATGAGCAGCGGCAGCGCCAGCGCCATGATCAGGCTTCTGGGATCACGCACGATGTGCAGGAATTCCTTGCGGGTCACGGCCCAGGTGCGGCGTAGTTTCATGATGCTTTCCGCTCCTCTGCTGCGATGGAGGCGACAAAGACGTCCTCCATCGATGGCGCAATGACCTCGAGGCCCCTGATGGCGATGCCTCTCGCAGCCAGCGCGTTCCGAATGCGCGGCGCGGCTTCCCCAGGATCCGCGACCGTCACGTGAAGCCCGCCGCCGAAGACCGCGACGTCCATGATCCCGGGTTCCTTTTCGAGCGCCCGCATGCTTTCCAGGGGATCGGATGACTCCAGGTTCATCAGACTCAGCGCGCGCAACCTTCCCTTCAACTCCTCAGGAGCGCCGAGTGCAATGATCTTGCCGCGGTCCATGAGCGCGAGACGGTGGCAATACTCCGCTTCGTCCATGTAGTGCGTGCTGACGAACACAGTGTGGCCGGCCTCGGAGAGCTGATAGATGAGAGCCCAGAACGTGCGGCGCGCGATGGGATCGACTCCGGAAGTCGGTTCATCCAGAAACAGGATCGGAGGACGGTGCAGGATGGCGCAACCGAGCGCCAGCCGCTGTTTCCATCCGCCTGCCAGCGTTCGCGTCAGGACGTCGTGGTGTTCTTCGAGCCCGGCCATGCGCAGCGCATGTTCTTTGCGCTCGCGCCGCAGGTCGCGCGGGACGCGGTAGATGCCGCTGAAGAAATCGATATTCTCGCCTACGGTCAGATCGTCATAGAGCGAAAACTTCTGGGACATATAGCCGATGTTTCTGCGCACCAGCTCCGGCACAGCGGCGACATCCAGGCCTCCGACCAGTGCGCGACCCCCGGAGGGTTTGAGCAGGCCGCACAGGATGCGGATGGTCGTCGATTTGCCCGCCCCGTTCGGGCCGAGGAAACCGAAGATTTCGCCGCGGCGCACCGAAAATGAGACGTGGTCTACCGCGCAAAAATCTCCGAAGCACTTGATCAGATCCCGCACTTCAACCGCCCAACCTTCCTGCATGCTCTTTCTCTTCTTTAGTCTTCTGTGGCCTCTGAAATCTCAGCGAACGCTGCGCTGAGATTTCTGCGCGCGGCTATGTCCCGCGCTGTGCTCCTCCGTTTCCGGGACTTGCGCGCCCCGCTTTGCGGATCAGCGCGATGAAAGCGTCCTCCAGGGAAGGAACGATCTTCCTGAGTTCGACCGGCTCGATGCCATGGGAAGCGACTTCCCGTTCCAGCCTGTCCGCCGAGGTCTGCCCAGGCGAGAGGAACAGGTGCAGCGCCGCGCCGAAGGGCTCAACGCTCACCACGCCGGGAAGGCGCTCGATTATTTCCCGCGTCCGGCGCGCATCGGGAGTCCGCACCTCGTAGCAAACCTCATCGAGATTACGCTTGAGCGCATCAGGCGCCTCACACCGGATGAGTTTTCCCTTGTGCATCAGGCCGATGCGGTTGCAGCGTTCCGCTTCGTCGAGATACGCTGTGGTGATCACGACGGTCAGGCCGTCCTTTACCAATTGATACAGGATGGCCCAGAAGTCGCGCCGCGAGACAGGATCGACGCCGTTGGTCGGCTCATCCAGAAAAAGGACCTGGGGACGGTGAAGCAGCGTGCACATCAGGCCCAGTTTCTGTTTCATGCCGCCGGAGAGATTTCCCGCCGGTCTTCCCCGGAAAGGGGCCATGCGTGTCATCTTGAGCAGTTGGGCGGTCAGCGCGCTGCGTTCGCTCGCGGAAATGCCGAACAGATCGGCGTAAAAGCCCATGTTTTCATCGACGGTCAAGTCGACATAGAGCCCGAAGCGCTGTGCCATGTAGCCGATGCGATCCTTGACCGACTCGAGTTCGCGCTGCACGTCGTGGCCCACGACTCGTGCCGTACCCTCGGTGGGATCGAGAAGCCCGCACAGGAGGCGCAAGGTTGTGGTCTTGCCCG
The DNA here is from genome assembly GCA_020072565.1 of Terriglobia bacterium. Lineage (NCBI taxonomy): Bacteria > Pseudomonadati > Acidobacteriota > Terriglobia > Terriglobia bacterium. The sequence continues at coordinate 90,637 of JAIQGI010000017.1, read as the reverse complement.
CGCCGTCAGGGCCCACCAGGCCGAAGATCTCGCCGCGCTCGATCCTGATGGAGAGTCCGTCCACCGCCGTCAGCTCCCCGAAGCGCCGTGTCAAATTGGTGGTCTCCACTATTGCAGCTTCACTGGTAGCCACTTTGAGCCTCAGAGATGTGGAAGTCAGTCCCGACCTGAATTGCTAATCTCTCTCCGCCAGCAGGATCTCCGCTTCCGCGGGCATGTTGAGTTTCAGCTCGTGATCAGGATTCGCGACTTCGATCTTGATGCGGTAGACGAGCTTCACCCGCTCCTCGGGTGTCTGTATCTGTTTGGGCGTAAACTCGGCTTCCGAAGAGATGAATGCGATCCGGCCCCAGTAGGCCTTGCCTGGGAACGAGTCGGTGGTCACTTTGACCTTTGCCCCCAGCTTGACGCGGCCGAGATCCTGTTCGCCGATGTAGGCGCGGAGCCAGGGCCGATCCATCTCTCCGATGGTTACAAAGGTCGTGCCTGCAGCCAGAACCTCCCCTGTTTCCGCCGACTTCACCAGGACGACGCCGCTGACAGGAGCCGCCACTACGGCATCGGCGAGCTGAGCATCCACTACCGCGACCTGCGCGCGTGCCTGCTCCACCTGAAACAGCCGCGTCTGCAGCTCCTGCTCCAACCGCTTTACTTCCAGGCGGGAAGCTTCGGCAAGCTGCAGGCTGGCGCGTGCCTGCTCGACCTGAGTGTGCGCCGCCTCGACCTCTTCTTTGCGCGGCCCCTCGACCACCAGGGCCAGTCGTTCTTCCGCCTGCTTAAGGGCGGCGGCCGAGGTGTCGAGGCGCGACCGGTACTGATCGTATTGTGCGGTGGAGATGTCGTCATTCTTATAGAGGACCTGAGCCCGCTCCCAATCCTGGCGGGCTTGTTTGTATTGCGCCTGCGTCTCCTCTACCAGCGCCCGCGCCTGCTGGATCTCCTGTGTGCGGGATCCCGCCTGAAGGTCCCGGAGCCGCGCCTCAGCCTGGGCGAGTTGGGCCCGGCGCAGATCAGTCTCTGCCGCCAGAGTGGCTCTCTGACGCTCAATGCTTGTCTGCAGCTGCGGGATCAGAGATTCCGCGGCCGCCAGGGCTGCCTGATCCCGTTTCTTCTGGCTCTCCAACTGGGTGGTGTCGAGGCGTGCCAGGACCATCCCCTGGCGTACCGTGTCGCCCTCGTCGACCTCCACCTTGCTGAGCTTGCCGGAGATCTTGAAGGCCATGTCCACCTGTGTCAGCTCGACGTTGCCGTAGAGCAAAAGACTCCCGGGAGCGCTGCGCTGCCACCAGGTGCAGGCGGGGACGACAGCGGCGACGAGGAGTGCCGTGGAAAGAATTCCTGTGCGCGTCCAGTTCATATTCGTCGGTCTCCTGATATTTCCCCCTGATCTCGGACCGGTGCCCGCCCGGAGCAGGCGGGCTCAAGCCCGTCCACGCTAAATCGGGGATTGAGGCAATGAGTCCCTCATTGGATTACCTGCCGGATGGTGCCCATGGCGGCCGCCAGATTGATGCGGGCAATGTTGTAGCCGAACAGCGCCGAGATCCTGTTTTCACGCGCGCGCTCCAGACGGGTCTGCGCATCGGTAACCTCGATGCCGGGGCTGGCACCGGCGCGATACCGTCTCTCCGCCTGGGCGACTTCATTTTCTGCCAGTGCCAGTCCCTCTTCCGCAACTTTGAGCTGTTCTGCAGAGGATTCCAGACTGTCGAGCGCGAGACGGACTTCGAGCTCGATCTGCGCGCGCAGATCCTGGCTTTGGATGAGCTCCTGGCGGTACTGGGAGGAGCTCTGGGCCCGTCGGGCGTCGACACGGCCCCCGTCGAAAACCGGCACCTGGACCGAGAATCCGTACGTGCGTGTGGGAATGGCGTTATGGATGCTGGATCCAATCGAGCCATAGTCGGCGAACAGGCTCACGGAGGGCAGGCGATCGACCCGGGCTGCACTCTGCAGCAGCCGCGCGGTCTCCAGCTTTCTCTGCTCCGCTTGCCAATCGGCCCGTGATTCGAGCGCTACGTGCACCGCCTGCGGTACCGTGAGAGGCTGTTGCGGGATGAAAGCGAGCGTATCGGTCAATTCGAGCTGGACGTCCAGGTGGAGGTTCAGCGCACGAAGCAGCTGCAGGTGCGAAGCGGCCAGTTCGTTCTTAGCCGCCAGCAGGCGTTGTTTTATGTCGGCCAGCCGCACCCCGGCCCGCGTGATCTCGATCCCCGTACCTGTGCCGGCCGCCTTCTGGTCGTTGGCGAGCTTGAGCACGGCCTCGCCCAGGGTGACGTCGGCCTGCGTCGCTTCCAGCACAGCCCGGGCGCGCAGGGCCGCCAGATAGGCGCGCGCGACCCGCGCGCGCACGTCGTCGTGGGCGCTGTCCGTTTCGGCCTCTGCCTGGCGGACCCCGGACTTTGACGCCTGATAGCGCCGTATCAAACCCAGGTTCAGGACCGACAGGGTGGCGGTGGCTCGGGCATCGAAGACGCCAAACGGCCCGACCAATGTCGGAAAGGCGAATCCCGGGATGGGGAGGTTGAATCGGATACCCAACGCCTCCAGATTGCGGGTCAGGCTCTGTTGCCCGACCGCAGCCGACAGGTTGGGCAGCAGCGCCGCCCTCGATTCATTGGCGTGTGCGCGCGCCTGGCTGAACAGCTCTTCCGCAAGTTGGACGCGCGCGTTCCCCTCGGGTGCCAGGGCGATGGCAACCGCATCCCGGAGCGCCAGCCGCATGACGGACGCACTTGCATCCGCCTGCAACGCCGCGCGGGGGGCGGCTGTGGTGTTCTGCGCGCGTGCCCCGGCGGGCAGGAGCAGCAGGGCCAGAAACAAGTACCAAACAGTTCGATCGGGCATAGTCGGCACCGTCAGTCAAAGGCGTAAAAAGGGGGACATGCTGTTTCCCCCAGCGTGAAATCCGGCTGTCATTGGGCCGCCTGAGGCGGGGGAATGCGGCACGTCCCCTTTTTCAGGCGCATCCCCTTTGTTCTCCCCTTCCCGTGCCTCTCGGGCGGAACGCCCAGGCCCGCGCCGGTGAAACGGACCAGTCTTCTCTCTGCATCCTCCATGTCGGAGGGATCGCAGATTCCCCCCGAAAGAAACTTCAGGAGCGAGCCGGCCGCGAGCGTATGCGCCATCGCTCCGATCGTGAAGAACAAACGCCAGAAGAGGTCTTCCGCATCCAGTTCCGGAAGCGTGCGCCGAAAAGCACGGGTGAATCGCTGCACCACTGGGCGGAGCTCCGCGGTGAAGATCCGCTGGATGTCGAGCGCGGGTTCGGAGTACATCCTGCCCAGAAGCTGCATGAACATTTTCCCGTCCCGATCCGGCCGCAGCATCGGGTCCAGGAAAGCTCGCAGCAGCTTCTCGAGCGGCACGGGTTGGCCCGAGGCCTCGGCCTCGCAGGCATCCAGCGCGGCTAGACGCTTCCGGTTAAGCGGCTCCAGCCGGCGCGCAAAAACGGAGTGGATCAGGGCTTCCTTGGAGCGAAAATGATAATTGACGGCCCCGAGGTTGACACCCGCCGCAGCGGTAATGCCCCGCAGCGAAGTGGCCGCAAAGCCCCGCTCCGACAGGAGGCGCTCGGCCGCATCGAGAATGCGTGTCTTGGTATCAATCATACAAACGTATGATTAATACAAACGAATGATATGTCAACAGATTTTTTGAGTCTGGGTCATCCGTCGCCGGCCGGCCACCCGGACTCAAAGACACTGAGCTGCCAAGAGCCACCGGCGCTAATCGATGGCTTGCAGGCAGAGAGTGCGATATGTTTAGCTGGAGATTTCAGGAGCGGAGATGTTCAATCGATATCGCCCGATGATGTTGCTTTGCTGTGCCGCTTTGCTTTGCGGCCATTCGAATTCCCAGGATCCTGCCAAACGCGCGGCTTCTCCCGATCTGCAGGCGGTCGGGCCCAACGAGTTGGGGAAGATCATGATCCTGGAGTATCACCTGATTCAGCCCGAGGAGACGCGCTGGGGACGGTCGATCTCCAACTTCAAACAGGATCTGGAACGGCTTTACGAGTCCGGGTATCGCCCGATCGGGATGGCGGAGTATATCGATGGTAAGATCGCCACTGCACGGGGAAGGAGGCCCGTCATCCTGACTTTCGATGACTCGTCGGAGGGGCAGTTCCGCTACCTGATCAGGAACGGCAAGCCTGAGATTGACCCGGACTGTGCGGTCGGAATGCTGATGGACTTCCGCAAGCTGCATCCCGACTTTGCCCTGAAGGCGATCTTCTTTGTCCTGCCGGGTGCGCAGGAGCCGCACAAGCTCTTTGGCCAGCCCGAATTTGAAGCCCAGAAACTCAGGGAGCTGGCGGCGCTGGGATTCGAGATCGGCAACCACACTCTCTGGCACGCCGACCTTGCCAAATACGATGCCACGGTAGTTCAGGAGCAGATCGCCCGTGCCGCGCAAGCCATTCAAAAGATGGTGCCCGGCTACAACATGCGCGCGCTGGCCCTCCCTCTCGGTAACTATCCCAGGGATCCCAATCTGGCGATCGCGGGCTCCTACCGGGGCACCTCCTACCGCCTCGACGCGGTACTTCTGGTCTCGGGCGGTCCGGCGCCTTCTCCATTCAGTGTCAAGCGCGATCTCACCCGCCTGCCCCGCATCCAGGTCACGGGCACAGAGCTTCAACGTTGGATCGCCTATTTCCAGAAACACCCGACGGAAGGGTTCACAAGCGACGGTGAGGCGGATGCGGTCACATTCCCCCGGGAACTGAGGCCTGAATTCAATTCAACGAAATTCAATCACCTGCGCGTCATCGCCGATCGCCCTGAGAGTCATCCCGCAAAAACGATGCGGAGATTTCCTTCGAGTCGAGCGGGTCAGGGAGGAAAACGAGTTATAATCCGTTCCGAAATAGTGCTACGGTAACTCAGATATTACTGAGTACTGAGTGCTCGGCACCGGCAGATATCCAGCGTGCGGGTTCAGGCGCTCCTCACTTGGTACTCGGTACTCGGCATTCAGTACTCAGTACTGATTTGAGGAGGGACTATGCGGGCAAGTGAAGGTGCGTCAATTTCCAAAATCGAAGAGTTGCTCGGTGACAAGGCTCGTTATTACCTGGATCACAAATGCAGGACCGTACCGAAGGAGCAGCTGCATCTCCCCGGGCCGGATTTCATCGACCGCATCTGGCTCTGCAGCGACCGGCCTGCCCCCGTGCTGCGCAGTCTGCAGACAATGCTGGACCATGGCAGGCTTCGGGATACGGGATATCTCTCCATTCTGCCTGTGGATCAAGGCATTGAGCATTCCGGAGGCGCGTCGTTTGCTCCCAATCCGATCTACTTTGACGGTGAGAACATCGTGAAGCTGGCGATCGAAGGGGGGTGCAATGCCGTGGCCTCCACGCTGGGAGTACTCGGATCGATATGCCGCAAGTACGCGCACAAGATTCCCTTCATCGTCAAGATCAACCACAACGAGTTCCTCTCATATCCAAATTCCTACGACCAGATCATGTTCGCGAGTGTGCGGCAGGCCTTCGGGATGGGCGCCGTCGCGGTGGGCGCCACCATTTATTTCGGCTCCGCGGAGTCGAAGCGCCAGATTCAGGAAGTAAGCCAGGCGTTCCATGAGGCGCACCAGTTGGGCATGGCGACCGTCCTTTGGTGCTACATGCGCAACCCGGCGTTCGACAAAAAGAAGGAAGGCGGCCCGGACTACCATGTGGCGGCGGACCTGACGGGCCAGGCCAACCACCTCGGTGTCACCATCGAAGCGGACATCATCAAGCAGAAATCGCCGGAGAACAACGGCGGCTTTGAAGCCCTGAAGTTCGGCAAGACGAGCAAAAAGGTCTACACGGAGCTGGCCACGGATCACCCGATCGACATGACACGTTACCAGGTGATCAATTGCTACATGGGCCGGGCAGGACTGATCAATTCCGGCGGCGCCAGCTCGGGTGCCAGCGACCTTGCCGAGGCGGTCACGACCGCAGTTACCAACAAGCGCGCGGGCGGCATGGGCTTGATTTCCGGTCGGAAGGCCTTCCAGCGTCCCATGAAAGACGGCGTTGCGATTCTGAACGCCATCCAGGACGTGTATCTCTGCAAAGAAATAACCCTCGCTTAGTGCGTGCTGAACCCACGGCCACTGGCCGTGCGACGCTGGCAGGCTCAGCAGTTCCGGCGAGCCGTGGGTTACTGCTGGCCCCGCAGGGGCGGCTGCAGTTTACAGCCCAGGCCGCAAGGCCTGGGATTGGACCAGAGTCCAAAGGATGAGCCCTGACAGGGCGACATAGAATAAGCGGGTGAGCTGCATCGCCCCTACAGGGCTGCATCGCCCCTACAGGGCTCCTTTTTGCGATCGCCTGGACCCAGGGCTTGCGCCCTGGGCTGTTGGCTGCGGTCGCCTCTGCGAGGCTGGGTGAAGATGCTGCGGTCGCCTCTGCGGGGCTGGGTGAAGGTGCTGGGGTCGCCTCTGCGAGGCTGGGTGAAGATGCTGGGGTCGCCTCTGCGGGGCTGGGTGAAGATGCTGCGGTCGCCTCTGCGAGGCTGGGTGAAGATGCTGGGGTCGCCTCTGCGAGGCTCGGTGAAGGTGCTGGGGTCGCCTCTGCGGGGCTGGGTGAAGATGCTGGGGTCGCGTCTGCGAGGCTGGGTGAAGATGCTGCGGTCGCCTCTGCGGGGCTGGGTGAAGATGCTGGGGTCGCCTCTGCGAGGCTGGGTGAAGATGCTGGGGTCGCCTCTGCGAGGCTGGGTGAAGATGCTGCGGTCGCCTCTGCGGGGCTGGGTGAAGGTACGTGCAACTGGTGAGAAGACGATTGGCTGGGGATGCGATGAATTACAATCTGAACGTCCCCAACGGGGCCTTCTGATATGTGGCCCGCCCCGCTTTGCGGGGCAAGCCAAAGCTACGGCTTCCAGGCGTGGTCGCTTTCTTGGTGATGAGTCGCGAATGATGAGGGGTGAGGACACCGCGTAGTTGCCGTTGAGGCCCTCATCGCTGGTCACTCGTCACTCCTGACTCACCACTTTTTTGAGTGTGACATGACAGTGAAACTCCAATATGGTGCGGGCTGGATCGAGGTGGACGTCCCCGCGGGGGACGTCACGGTGCTGGAACCGAAGTTTGTGGAAGGGCTGCAGGACGAGGAGCAGGGCTTCATCGCCGCAGTCCGCGATCCGATTGAGTCGCGCCCGATGCGGGATCTGGTCAGCCCGGCAGAGCGGTTGGCGCTGGTCATCCCCGACATCACGCGGCCGCTCGCGACCGACCGGTTGCTGCGCTGGACTCTCAAGGAATTGTCCCACATCCCCGACCGGAGAATTACCATCATCAACGGCACCGGGTCTCATCGCGCCAACACGAACGCGGAGCTCGCCTCCATGGTCGGTAACGGCCTCCTGGCAAGGGTCCGCGTCGTCAACCACACGGCGCACGATCCGGCAACGGTGGTGCCGGCCGGAAAGACGCCCGACGGGCGCACCGTCCTGTTGAACCGGGAGTATGTGGAGGCCGACCGCCGGATCGTGCTGGGATTCATCGAGCCTCATTTCATGGCCGGGTTTTCCGGCGGTTACAAGGGGATCTTTCCGGCGCTGGCCGACATCGACTCCATCATGCACTATCACCGGGCTTCCGTGATCGGCGACCCGTGCAGCACCTGGGGGCAGCTCGAGGGGAACCCTACCCAGGAGCAGGTCAGGGCCAACGGCTCGCTTCTGCCGGTGGATTTTTGCATCAATGTGACTCAAAACCGCAATCGCTGCATCACGGGCTTTTTCTGCGGTGCCGTGCCGGCCGCGCATCGCCGCGGGTGCGAATTTGCCAGGGCGACCGCCATGGTGGCGTGCGAGCGATCTTACCCCATCGTGGTGACCAGCAACAGCGGCTACCCGCTGGATCAGAATCTCTATCAATCGGTGAAAGGGATGTCGGCGGCGGCACAGATTGTGAGCCAGGGCGGCCTCATTCTGACGGCAGCCGAATGCCGGGATGGGTTTCCCGCGCACGGCAATTTTCGCAAGCTGATGTGCGAACACGATTCGCCGGCCGCGATTTTGCGCACGATTCTGGCGCCGGGTTTCTCGCTTTATGATCAGTGGGAAGCCCAGATGCTGGCGCAGATCCTCATGAGAGCCCGTGTCGGTCTCTACAGCACTATTGCGCCGGACGACGTGCAGCGCGCCCACCTGGAGCCGGTAGCGGATATCGAGGCGTACCTGCAGGCGGAGCAGCGGCGCATCGGCACAGGCGCGCCGGTGGCCGTGATTCCCGAGGGACCCATGACCATTCCGTACCTGGAGTCCCGGGATTGATCTCCATGCCAGAGAGCTTCCGCCTTTCGGTGATCATTCCAGCCTACAACGAAGAGTTGCGGCTACCCGGGACGCTGCGTGACGTGGGCGCTTTCCTCGCCGCGCAGCCCTATGAGTCGGAAGTCATCGTGGTCGATGACGGCTCGACGGACGGGACCGCACAATCGGCGTGCGCATGCACTGCCGTGAAGGCGCTGCGCCTGATCCGGCACCCCGATGGCGCCAATCACGGCAAAGGCGCGGCCGTGCGGCGCGGCATGCTGGAAGCCCGCGGGAAATTCCGCATTTTCATGGATGCAGATAACTCCACGACTATCGACCAGATAGCCGGCCTCTGGCCCTGGTTCGATCAGGGGTACGATCTGGTCATCGGTTCGCGCAAGAAACGGGGCGCCCGCGTCGAAGTGCATCAGGCCCGGTATAAAGAACTCGCCGGCCGTTTGGGCAACCTGGTCATTCGCCTGCTCGTGGCTCCCGGGATCGAGGACACGCAGGCGGGATTCAAGATGTTCACGCGCCGCTCCGCCGAAGCGGTCTTCTCCCGACAGACCATCGACCGTTGGGGGTATGATTTCGAACTCCTCGCGATTGCGCGGCAGCTCGGCTACCGGACACGCGAGGTCCCGATCGTGTGGGTCAACGCACCGGGAAGCAAAGTACGCTTGGGTTCCTACCTTGAAGTGCTGAGCGAAGTCTGGCATGTCCGGCGCAACGTTAAATCGGGCGTATATCTGCGATCCGCAAAATAAAATCGTATCAGAAATTGTCACAAATCCCGCCGCGCTGCTGACCGTCCCATCCTCGCCGTTCAGGAAGGAATATCAACTCCTCCTTAATGATGCGGTTATATTAGAGATCTTTATTAAAAGTAGAAACAAATGGTGGAACCAATTCGTAAAAGCGAAGTACAAGCAGTCTGGGGTTGAGTCCTGCCACCGGGCAGCCTGCGATGCAAATCGTATACTGACCTCCCAATGCGGGAGTGAATGTTGACCATGCCGTCTAGGGGAGTTACTGTAGGGTGTTGTCTAATTGAAGGTGTTTCATGTCCTTATCCGTGACGGAAAACGCCGCCATTCTTCCGATGAACGGCAAGCGTCTCAATCCGGCTGAGCTTAAGATCGATCTGCTCTGTCGTGGCGTCCACATTGACGCGACTTGCCGCATAGTTGAGGAAGGACGGCCGGTCTGCAGCCGGCCCGCAGATCTTGCGAGCGGGGTGGAACTGATTCTTCCCGGAGAAATGAGGGAGTTGTGGGTCAACGCTCCCATAAATGAGAAGTTTGTTAAGGAAAGCCCCTATCGTCTTCTGCGTGCAAGCGACGGTTATCACCTGCGTGATGAGAGGCACGATCTGACTTACAGCGTTAAACTCGCTCCCAAGCCTGATTGGTACGACCTCCGCACCACGCGCGGCATTCCCATGGCGCAAGTCGGGATGTTGCAGGGCACTTTTTTGTTGATCGACCTTGGGGAATCATGCCGCTTCTGGGACCGGGGGAAAGCGCTCAACTGCAGGTTCTGTCGCATAGCGGAGCAGGATTCTGGGGGTATCGAAGACAAGACGGTTGAGGACGTCGTCGAAACTGCCGCCATGGCGCACCAGAGGTCCGGCATCACCTTTGCACTTCTGCGCGGGGGATACCAGGGCGCCGGCGGTCTGGCCAGGATCTTTCCCTACTTGAAGGCTCTGAAACAGGAAGCTGGAATCCTGGTAGTGGTGCAGTTTCCCCCCGAAGCGGACCTGAGGCTCTACGATCAGGCCCGGTCCCTCGGTGTCGATCACTTCAGCTTTTGCATGGAGTTTTTTAACAAGGACTACCTCGAGCGCCTGGCACCCGGCAAATCCGCGGCGCTTGGCCGCGAGCACTTCCTTCAGGCGATCGAATACAGCGTGCGCATTATGGGGAAGGGAAGAGTGTCGGGGGAAATCATCGCCGGCATTGAGCCTATCGAGGATACTCTGCGTGCCATCGACTATCTGACGGGCGTGGGCGCTCTGCCCCTGGTTTCCATTTTCAGGCCTCTGCAGGGAACTGAGATGGAAAGTGAGGCGCCACCCAATCCAGCAGAAATGATCGGTGTTTTCCGCCATGTTTACGAAGCCTGTCGCTCAACCAACCTGCCGATCGGCCTGGCTCCCAACGTCAATCTCAGTGTTCTGCCTCATCCCGAGGATACGCTCTACCTCGCATCCGATTCGCTCGATGGCAGGGCCTACCAGCGCTGGATTTTCACGATGAAACAGGTGATGCGCCCCTACTTCCTGCGCCGCATGAGGAAGCACGCCCCGCCGCTGCAAAAGTAGCACCACGAACTTCACCAGAACTCCTCGACCGCAGAAATGAAGTCGCCATAGATGTACGCGCGTTCCTTCAAAACGACGGGAGTCTCCCATCTCTCTCTGCGCTCTCGGCAGTCTCTGTTCCGAAAATAGACAAATCGGAATCGGTATCGTAACCGCTGTCGCCATCGCAACTCTTAGCTGGCAAAAGCCGATAGCGACCGCGATAGCGATTGCGATCCCGACGTTCACCAACCGGACAACATGAGCTTTTCATGCGTCATAGGATGCGCCCCGGCGCCTGAGAGACTGTGTTGTGATTTTTTTCGGGCTCGGCTATGTCAAGCCGTGTCTTTTGCGGCTCTGCCGCGATCTATTCGAGGCGGTACTTCTTGACCTTGTAGCGCAGGGTGTCGCGGGTGATGCGCAGCAGCTTTGCCGCCGTCGTCTTGTTGCCGCGAGACTGCTCCAGGGCCTGCCGTATCAACTCTCGTTCCACATCATACAGCGAGGTTCCCCCGGGGGGCAGGCGGATGCTTCCGTCCTCCGATCCCTCGCTCATGGGCACGGGGAGGATGCCGCCTTCGGAGATGCGGATGGGGAGATATTTGGCCGCTACGCGGTTGCCCTCGGCCAGAATCATCACCCTCTCGATGGCGTTGCGGAGTTCCCGGACATTTCCCGGCCAGTCGTAATTCATCAGCAGATCCTCGGCCTCTTTCGTGAGGCCCTGGATGTTTTTGTGGAATTTCTGGTTGTATTCGCGGATGAAGTGGTCCAGAAGGGGCGGGATGTCCTCTTTGTGAACTCTCAGCGGCAGCAGGGTAACGGGGATGATCGCCAGGCGGAAGTAAAGGTCCTGGCGGAACCGGGAATTGCGCACGCCTTCCTCCAGGTTCCGGTTTGAAGCGACGACCACCCGGACATCGACGGTGATGTTCTTTACTCCTCCAACCCTTCGGAATGACTGGCCTTCCAGAACGCGCAGCAGTTTGGCCTGCATGCCAAGGGTCATTTCACTGATTTCGTCCAGGAAGAGGGAGCCGCCGTCGGCCATCTCAAACATGCCCCTCTTCTGTGTGCGGGCGTCGGTAAAGGCTCCCTTCTCATGGCCGAACAGCTCGGACTCCATCAGGTTCTCGGGAATGGCAGCGCAATTGATGGCGTAGAACGGTCGGTCCCGGCGCGCGGATTCATAATGGATGGCGTGGGCCACGAGGTCCTTGCCTGTGCCGCTCTCCCCCTGGATGAGGATCGTGGAGGCTTCGCTGGCGGCGAGCTTCTTGATCAGTTCCACAACTTCCCGCATGTGAGGGGACGCGCCGATGATGTGCTCTACACTGAACTCGCTGCGCTGAATTTCATGGGTGTGCGCGACCTCGGTGCGCAGCCGGCGCGTCTCGAACGCGTTGCGGAGCGAGTTCTCGAGTTTCTCGAAGTTGATGGGTTTTTCGATAAAGTCGTAGGCGCCGAGCTTGAGGCTGCGAACGGCATCGTCGACCACGCCGAATGCAGTGATCAGGATGACCGGGACCTGGACATTGCGTTTCCTCAGCTCCGAAAGGACTTCGATGCCGGTCATATCCGGAAGCTTCACGTCGAGCGTGATCAGGTCCGGGTTGTCCAGTTGCACGCGCCCGAGCGCTGTGGCGCCGTCCTCGGCCAGGCTTACATGATAGCCCCACTGTTCCAGCTTCTGCTGGAGCGACCAGCGTACCAGGCGCTCATCATCAACGACAAGAATGGTTTCCTTGGGCATATTTGCTAGAGGTGAGAAACCAGAGGCAGCGTCACCACGAATCTCGCTCCGCGCCCTGCTTCACTATGTACCTCGATGGAACCACCATGATATTGCACGTTTTTCATGCAGGTTGCCAGCCCCAATCCGGTCCCGTCGGTTCGAGTCGTGAAAAAGGGCTGGAACAACTTCTTGCGCACCTCTTCCGAAATTCCCGACCCGTGGTCTTCAACCTCGAAGCACACCACCCCCTCGACTGGATCGTGCGAGAGCCTGACATCGATGGGCCCTCCACCAGGCATCGCTTTCTGCGCGTTCAGCAACAGGTTCAGCAACACCTGTTCGAGCTGGGTCTCGTCGCCGGTGAACCCGGGAATGCGGGTCAGCTTGTGCAGCCGAATGAAGAGCGCGTCGTTTTTGGAGGATTTCTCAACCATCGCCACGATGCGCTGCGCCATTTCGGCGAGATCAATGTCGGAGTGCGCCGGGGGTTTCGGCTTGGCATAGTTCAACAGATCGCGCACGATCTTGTCGATGCGATTAACCTCATGCAGCACGTCGCCGAGAATTTCCCGGTGAACGTCGCTTGTCGGGATTGATTCCCGGATGACCTCTATGGCTCCCTTGATCCCTGCGAGGGGATTCTTGATCTCATGAGCGAGCCCGGCGGACAGCTCGCCGAGCGTCGCCAGGTGTTCGGCATCAGCGAGCTGGCGCTCCATGTTACGGTCCGTGGTGACATCCTTGAGCACGGAAGAGCTGCCCACAATGTTCCCAATTTCATCACGGATTGCGGTGCGCGTGAAGATTACCTGGATGCGCCGTCCGTCTTTGGTGATGCGCTCTGTCTGATGATTGCGGACCACGCCCAGCGCCCGGAACTTTTCCCTGAGGTGATCCAATTCCCGCGCTTCGCGCAGGTCGGGAGGAACGATGATGCTCACGGATCTGCCCACCATCTCGGCGGCGCTGTAACCGAAGATCGCCTCCGCACCCCGGTTCCAGGAAGTGATGTTGTCTTCCGGGTCCATCGTCATAATGGCATCCGCCGAGTCCTGGAGGATGTTGGCCATGAAACGGTTCTTGGTGGTGAGCTCGTCCTCGAGCCGCCGGAGTTCACTCAGGTTGTGGGCCACGCCCAGTGTGCCGACGATCTCGCCGGCGTGGTTTGTGATGGCGGAGGCCGACAGCACGATCGGAATTCTGCGCCCCGCCGACGACAGCAGGCTGGTCAGGTAGCCGCGGAAGCGTCCTTCCTTCCTGAGCCGCTGCATTACGCGGCGTGCCTCCGCAATTCCGTCCGCGTAAATTGAGCTGACGTGCCGGCCGACCGCTTCGCCCGGAAGCAGGCCCAGCAAATCGCTCGCTGCCGCACTGCATGACATAACCTGCCCTTTCGGGTCCGTGGTGAAAATGGCGTCAAGGGAAGCCTGTTCGAGTTCGCATTCCCTCCCGCTGATCGACCACAGACACCACCCGGGCTTGCCAGCAGCAACCTTTTTCATGGATTTAGCTTCGATCCTTTCACTCCCAGACAGTGGGCCTATGGAAAATGGGTGAAATCCCATTTTAGATGGGTTTTGTCACCCATGGAAGTGATGAAATATTCAATACCATAACTGTAATCGTTTCATATTAAGCCATTGTAAACAAGTGGGATAAATGTTGCCAACAGCGAGCTCTGGGCGCTGGCACACTGGTTGCGTATTAATACCTTTGGATAGAGCAAATTACAACCCTAAGAAGGAGAATCGTTCCGACATACAAACCTCCTTTCCACCCTTAATACCCACCTACACCCGAGCGGCGCCCTTTCTCTTCCCGGGGAAAGGGCGCTGATATTTTTGGGGCATAGAAAACTCATAAATTATACTCCGCTTGAGAACAGATCAACCCCCGTCCTCACAAAAAAACAATCGGCAAGAATTTCACGGGTCTTACCGAATGTTATTCCTCCGCGGCTTTCGTAAAATCCGTCGATGTGTTGTTGAACAGGTTAACGATTAATTGGGTTGACTATGTGGCAGGTGTAGAACTCCCCTTCTCCGCAAGGAGAAGGGGAGGAGTTTCGTTGCGCCGGCTGAGCCGATCTACTGCAAGCGGCAGCCAGGCCTAGCGGGAGTAAACCAGAGAGAATGTGACCAGGTGGGTCTGGTAGTTCTCCAAACCGAACAGTTGCTGGTTGTATCCGAAATACTGCCAGCTGGGCTTGAACGCCAGGTTGTGACCCAGTGGCACCCAGAGGGAAACAAATGGCTGATGGAAGTCGAGCGGAAAGCTGCCCCGGTTGATGACGCCGCGATAACCCAACTCCACCTTTGAACCCTTGTAGATGCTGATTCCCATTCGGCCGCCAATTCCGGAAACGCGCTCGTCAAAAATCGAGTTCGTGGTCTGCAGGTTTTGCGGCAACACGATCAGGAGATCGGAGAACAGATCGGTGCGTGAGTAATCGACATTGATGCTGTACCGCTCATTGGGCTCATAGTTCAGGCCCACGATGTAGTTCTGGTCGTGTGACTTGAGTCCGATGTCGGGTGCATTATTTTTGTTGTGCCGGAGGCCGATCCTGCCGTTGAAGCTGAAGCCTTTCCAGGTGCCTACGCGCCAGTCGAGATTGATCTGATCGTAGTTGAACAGGTCCGTGCGGGTCAGGGCGCGATTGGTCTGGGTGTTTTCATAATCGGCCCCGAAACGCAACCATCCGCCGGGTCGATAAACCAGCCCCAGGATCCCAGTATTGCGCGAAGAGCTGGAGGTCGCGGTATCCTCGGAATCATTGTTGGTTACATCTACGAAGGTGTAGCGATGGCCAACGCGGGCGGCGAAGCCGTATCCGAGATCGATTTCCGCCTCCGCTTGATTGCGCACCTCGTTGTAGGCGAAGTTGGTGTTGAGAAGGTCGCTGACCGTGACATTAGTTTTCGGGCTGGGCCCGAAAAGCGAGGAGGCGTTGAGGAAGAGGGTGGAAAGAGCTGCCGCGCCGGAGATGTGATAGTCAAGAGTATCGACGTTGTCTGTCAGCGTGATGCGCGAGATGGGTGAGTACTCGATCAGGAAAGAGCCGTTGTGATTGGGGCTCTTGGCACGGCCGCTGAAACCATCGGCCGCGGCGCTATAGGCCAGGAAACTGCCGAGGTCGACGAAACCGCCGGTTCTGATTTCGCCCAGGCTGGAGTCCAGATCGCCCATGGTGTACATGTAGCGGCCGATCATGCGCAGATTCTGGAAAGGGGTGAACTTGGCGAGGACCTTGGTGGTGGGAAGCTTGGTCCGGCCGTGGTAGCCGCGATCGAGGGAATTGAGGGTGATGACGTTGCCGAGGAAGGTGGGGCTGCCCTCGTTGCCCTGGGGTTGGCCGGCATCGGTCATGCCTGTGTCGTTTCTCAGATAGCGGAAACCCTGCTCGACGGTGAGGTTGAGCAGGGGGAGGTTGAACTGAACGCCGCCGCGGACTTCATCTGCTGCGTACTTCCATTGGGTCTGGAGGAGGAATTCGTTCCCTGTCGAATCGACGGTTGTGAACCCGGGGCCGGCGGCGCTGTTGTGGGAATAGCCGACGAAGGGGACGATTTTGTGGTTGGGGAAGAGCCGGAGGTCGAAGTTCGACATGCGGTAGTTGGCGTTGAGGTTGTGCTGGGCGAAAGGATTGCCTTGGGCGAGCAAGGGATTGTCGATGCTGGAGATGAAGTTGTAATAGTTGAGGTTGCGGTAACTGGCTCGGAAATCGTATAGATCCATGCGGCCGAGGTTGAAGCGCACGGTGTTGTAGGGATCTCCCCAGTTATTGAGTGACAGGTCCATGCGGTCGAAGAGACCGGTGCCTGGGGTCGAGCGGAGTGTCACATAGGAACCCAGCAGCCGAGCGCCCTCGAAGAGGTTGACCTGGCTGCGGAACATCTGATCGTTGCCGCCGATGCCGGAGGACCAGCGGTAGCCGAACTCCACTTCGGAGTGGACATCGTAGGCGCCGATTTTGAGAGTTTCGGCCGCGACCGGTTTGGCCGGTGAGGCTGCCTGGGCGGCTTGTTTTTCTTCTTTGGCGCCCGCATCGGGAGCCGTGGCGGCTTCAGCCCCGCTCGCGGATGTGGATGGGAGGGACTGAGCGGGGAGAGGACCGACGGTGCCGGCAAGCAGAGCCAGCGCAAGCACTGGAAGCCCGACGAGAGGAAACCTGCAGCAGATGGGCTTGCGAAGACGGACAATGATATTCATGGCTTTAGCTCCTGCCTCCGGTTCTATTTGAAAAACAAGCGATCAAAATTGGAGCCGTGGATCATCACGTGACAGGTGGTGCAATTCTGGAACGTTGGGCTGTTCAGGTTGTGGAACGACGGCGGCTGCGACGTAAAGACTCGGGTGCTCACCGGGTTCGTGGCGTGGCACTCCAGGCACAGGGCGGTCATGGTGGAGCGCACCAGCATTTTGGGATTGTTGGAGCCGTGAGGCTCGTGGCAACCCTGGCAGCCGCGCATCCTGATGCCAGGATGCTCAAAGACAAAGGGCCCCTGTTTTTCGTTGTGGCATTTGAAGCAGATCTCCTGGCCGGAGAAGCTGGAACGAAGCTGCCGGCGGTCGATGCCGCTGTGGGGCTGATGGCAGTCGGTGCACTCGATCGCGTTTTCCTTCACCCTGTGATGGAACGGCTTCGAAAAATCGGTCTTCTGCTGGGTGTGGCAACTCATGCACAGATTGCTGGTCCGCTCCTTCAACATGGAAGTCAGGGGAGCGGCCTTGTGGGCGCTGTGGCAGTCGGCGCAGTTCAGCCCCTGCTTGGCATGGGTGCTGGCGCCGAAGCCGGTGACCTCGTGATCCTTTTTATGGCAGGCCAGGCACTGCTGGTTGTACGACTTGAAGGCCTTGCCTTTGAAACCGATGGTCTTGGATTTATCGCCGCCGCCATCAATGTGAGCCTTGCCGGGGCCGTGGCAGGATTCGCAGGGGTTGGCGACCTTATAGAGCGGGCTCTTCTCGAGGACGTCGTGCGTATTTTTGGCGAATGCGTTGACAACGTCCTCGTGACAAGCGGCGCAGTCCTGCATGGTGGTTCCGGATTGCTGGGGTGAGGCCCCGGCCAGCAACCCACCCGGATTGCCGGCCAGAGCCCCGATCACGAAAGCTGCGAACAGGAGCAGCAATTTCGAACCGCGCGAAAGTGTCATATTAGCCTCTAGCGAGCGTGGACTTGTGTGACTGCGAAGTCTGCGCCTTCCTTATGACATACCGGGCAGGACTCGGCTGTTACGGCGCTACCACCGAAGGTGGTGGTGTTGAGGAATGCATGGGCTGCCGTCGAAACGGAGTCATGGCATGCCAGACAGGCTGCCGCGATCGGCTGTGTCGGAGTCCAATACCAATTGGGCGTAGCTACGGCGATATTGGTGGCCGGCAGTGGCACCTGATAAGAAGTGCCCACATGGCATTTAGCACAGTTGCGCCGATCCCCAGGATAGAGGACTTCCTGGAAGTTCGTGCCGCCAACGACATAGGGATTGATCAGATTCTCTCCGGTATGGATCCTGTGGACCATAACCTGGAAGGAAATGGGCGTGGCCGCCGCGCCCGATCCCGCCAGAAATCCCGGATTATGGCAGATGCCGCACACGATCTGGTTGCGGCCGCCGCCATGGAATGTGGAGTTGTCGAAGCTTCCCGTCCCCAGCGCTTCATGACATTGGTTGCATTTGTCAATCGACACGATCGTGCGCCTCTCCACCGGGGTCTTATCCGTGACGGCGACGTAGGTCACCGTATTCGGCGCGGCATCGGTTTGATTGGCGGTCAGGATCTTGGGATCGCCGTTCTTTACCAAGGGCGAAGCCAGGCGCGCTTCCGTTTCCATCACCCAAGTGCCTGTGGCGGTGGCTGGAATCGTATATTTGAATGTGTAGGTTGCGACACCGTTGACATAGACAGGGAAGTTGGTAATGGTCTCGGATGCCCGCGTCGTGCTCAGATAATCGGTGGTCGGGCCGGCAATGTTGACCCTCAGGGTCCTGCCGGAGCCGGTAAACAGTGACGGTGCCAACAAGTTTTTATTCTTGTCGGTGATCGTGAACTGCATGACCGGGTTCTGGCCCGGAGCGGTGTTGGTGATGCTGAGTACCTTGACCGTGGGGTTCAGGAGCTGCGTCGATTTGTAGGGAACCGTATGAGCCCCCGCTACCGATGCGTCAAATTCGAACTGCCCCTGCGGCTGATGGCAGGAAGCGCACTGCGAATTGTCGGTGTAGGCTCCGGCTACGTGGTTCAAGCCGGTGGCGAAGTTGATGTCATCATGGCATGATCCGCACGCTTCGATGCTGGGCTGCAACATCCAGGCGTTAACCTGCGCCCCGGCTGTATGGCATGTGTCGCAGTTGCGGATGTCCTGCGGGAAGGCTACCCCGGAGAAGTCGGAGGTGCCGTGGCTGGTGATGAACTGATAGGTACCGCCCGCCACAACGCTGGGCAGGCTGGAGCCCCTGTGGATCTTGTGAATCATCACCTTCATGTCCGCAGTATTGCCCGTCTGGACATTTGTGGTTTGTTGAGTGTGGCACAGAATACAGATCTCCACGGCCTGCCGTCCCGTCGAACCGTGGGCGGACAGCGGATCGTGGCAGGTGTCATTACAGGAGTTCTTTGTCAGCACAATCTGATGGATCTGGGTGACCGCCGAGCCGTTTGGGACGAAATCCTTGGTCACGTTCGATACATACAGGCTGAGGCCGAACTCCGTAAGGTCGCGCGTGGCGTAGATGCCGAGCGTGTGCGTCGCCGCGGTATTATAGTTGGCGGGCAGCGTGGTGCCGAACCTGTAAGTATAAACACCATCATTCAGGCCCGAGGGCGTATAGGCTCCCCCCGAATCCGTGCCCGCCTGGGCCATTGTTATGCCGTTCGCGGTGCTGTTCCGGGTGCTGTAGTCGACATAGTCCGTGACCTTCGCTGTGCTCGGAGGCAAATATGCCAGGATGAAACTGGCGCTGACGCTGCCTGGTGTCAATATCCCGGAACGATCGAGCGGCTGTCCGCCATTGTCGGTGATCTTGATCGTAGCCACCGGGCGGCGGTCTGCAGGAATGGTCACGCCCAGTATCGTGAAGTTGAGCCCGGGGCGGATGTATGCAACTTCATTCGCAGAAAGGTAGTAGGCCTTCTCTGAAGCAGAATAGGCCTGGGCATCGTTCTGCAGGGCCGGATTGGTCTGTTCCCCACTCGACAAAGACGTGTGGGACGCCTGCACCGCAGCGTGGGCGAGGCCACCGCTCCGCGCCACAGACAGGGCTGAATCCGTATCCTGCAAAACAGTTCGTGCCTGCGCACCCCGCTGCAAGACAGGCTCAGTCCCGTCATTCCTTGCTCGAACCTGAGCAACAATCGCGTAAGTAGCGACCAGGAAGAACAGTACCGACATCATTACTATCTTCGGGGTCTTGTTACTGGTTTTCATAATGCCTCCAAAAAATCACCATTGACAGCACAACCTCGGAAAAAGCGCAGAGGTATCGGGTAGTGATAAGCAATTTTCACTCCGTTTGTGCTCAAATTCACATGACTGATGTAAATTTCAGCAGTTGAATATGTTGCGGATCTAAACAGACAAGGGTAGGATATCAGCAGTTTGCCCAGGTGGGTTAAATCCCACAGCCTGTGGGCGTAACCCCTCGGTCAGCTGGGCACATGTCCCGCCATCCACTTGAGTTAGCGAACCGGATGTTTTTGCCCGTGAAGTCAGGGGACGAAGATTCAGTCACTGAATCCTCGATGAATAGTCACACAAGTGTCATTGCTGATCAGAGAGAGGTCGGGGTCTTTTTCCGATAGATTTTGAAAATGGCGCCGTGATCCACCTGGTCGGCAAGCCAGCAGATGTCGGCGCAGCCGACCGACACGCTGTAGCCCATGTCCGAATGGGGTATGCCGACTTCCTCCCAGCCCTTTTCCAGAGCCAGGATCTCGGCGGCCAGTTTCTCGATCTCTGCCGGAGCGAGGTTGTTGCGCAGCCGGTTTTGCAGCAGTTCGGTCAATTCCTTGCCGGGCATCATTTGTTATTCACCTCAAATAAATAAGAAAACAACATACCATATTTCCTCTTCAAATTCGGCGGGGCTTCAGAACGCAAAGCCCTAAAGGCTCGATCCCCTATAAGCCTTGGAGCCTGAGAGTGGCGGTGGTTTCCTCTCAACCCGGAAAGAACCGGAGCGATTTTGCCGCCATGCGTGTGATAGATTCTTCGCTGGACCAATGGCGGATTTCGATGAGCTTCACCCAGGACAATGCCTTGGACTCGCTGCTCACTCGCAGCGGGAGGTCGCGATCGGCTTCCATCAGGTAGCGGATATCGTAATGGAAATGTTCCGGCCGGCATTCCCGGGCCGGGATCAGGTGAACGTCCACATCGAAGATCCTGTCCGACAGAGGGCGGATCCCGGTCAGCCCGGATTCCTCGCGGGCCTCGCGCAGCGCGACGGCCAGCGGATGCGTCTCTCCCTCCGCGTGGCCGCCGAGTTGAAGCCACTTGTCGAGCTTGAGGTGATGCGTAAGCAACACATGCTCGCGCGCGAAATCCAGGATCCACGCTGCGCCTGTGATGTGTCCCTCCGGCAGCGCGGGAGAAAAGCACTCCGGGTTCTCCTCCACGAAGCGCTGCAACCGCGCCAGCATCCGGCGCTCGGTCTCATCAAATGGCTGATGGGCAGCCAATTCTTTCAGCAGCAACTCTCTGTGCATGGTCCAAACCTTTATCAAATCTTAACGGGAAAATCGTCAGAGTCTAACAGAGCCCCGCAAGAATGTCTCTTGGCCCCGGGAGGCAAGGTGAGGAAAATGTGTGCGTGAGCGGATTCTCCTGCTGGGTTTTGCCCTCTTTTGCATCCGGATGTGGTTGAGAATCGGGGACCGGTTCACAGTACAAATCCGTTATATTGAAGGTTAGAGTACAATTTCTGAATGTTTCCCGGGATTCGAGGACGACCATGCCAAAGAGAACAATCCTCGCTATAGATGACGAGAAAGATCTTATCGAATTGGTGCGCTACAACCTCGAAAAGGAAGGTTTTCAGGTTAAAGGAGCGCTTGACGGTGAGACCGGCCTGGCCATGGCGCTGCAGGAGTTGCCGGATGTGGTGCTCGTGGACCTGATGCTGCCCGGGATCGATGGCCTGGAAGTGTGCCGCCGGCTCAGGTCCGACAGCCGGACGGCGGGCATCCCGTTGATCATGCTGACCGCGAAGTCGGGCGAATCCGATCGCATCGTAGGCCTGGAGCTGGGAGCGGATGATTATGTGACCAAGCCCTTCAGCCCCCGCGAGCTGACCGCCCGGGTCAGGGCGCTGCTGCGTCGCGCGGCCGGCCGCACCGAACCTCCGGCGCAGCTTCGACGCGAGGGTCTTCTCATCGACCTGGATCGGCGTGAAGTGACCTGCGGGGATGAAGCACTTGTGCTGACTGCCACCGAGTTCCGGTTATTGCATTTTCTGGCCGCCCACCCCGGGCGCGTGTTCTCGCGCGGCGAGCTGATCGACAATGTGCTGGGGCGGGATGTTGAAGTCCTCGATCGCACCGTCGATGTTCACGTCATGGCATTGAGGAAGAAGATGGGGGATCTCGGCGACCTGATCGAGACGGTCCGCGGGTTCGGTTACAGATTTCGACCGGACGAAGAATCCATCTAGCCTGAATTACTCATGAGGCAAAAGCTCCTGCACACCGACCCAGACGGAACGGTCGGCGTCGGTCAGCGTTTTTCCGCGTCCAAAACTTCATTTTGTTCGCATATTCATGAATAATCCGGGCTCGAAGCGATGCCGGATGACAGGGGCAAAATGACGAGGTTTTCATTCGGCATGCACCTTCCGCACCGACACGCCATTACCGCTGTGATACCGCCGAGGTCATGATCGGATTACGCGCGCGGGAGGAACACATAAAAGGTAGACCCATGGCCCACCGCACTCTCGACCTCGATACGGCCTCCATGGGCCTCCACGAGGTGTTTGGCTATGGAAAGCCCGAGCCCGGTTCCCCCTAGCTCACGCGACCGGGCCTCATCGACTCGATAGAATCTTTCGAATATCCTCTCCTGCTCCGCCTTGGGGATGCCGATTCCCGTGTCCGCAACCGACAGGACGACTTCTTCACCCTCGACACAGGCTTTCACCTTGACCTTTCCTCCGGGCTTTGAATACTGCACGGCATTATCGAGTAAGTTCTGGAGTACCTCCTGCAAAGATCGGAGATCCCCGATTACCGTCGGCAAGTCGGGGCTGCAGTCTGCTTCGAGAGCCACATCCTTCGGGTCCGCCTTGATGCGGGTGGTGTCGAGACAAGACTGAACGACCTCACGCACGGCGACGGGCCTGAATTCCAGATCGAGCCTTCCGGCCTCGATCCGGGCCAGCTTGAGCAGATCATCAGTCAGGCGGTCAAGGCGCCTGGCATTTTCGAGAATGATCTCCAGGAACCGGCTCTTGCTTCGGCCGTCTTCCAGCGCCCCAGCCAACAAGGTTTCGGCGAATCCTTGAATGGCGGTGAGCGGCGTCTTGAACTCATGGGAGACGTTGGCCACGAAGTCGCGACGCGCCCGCTCGAGCCTGCGAATTTCGCTGATGTCATGCAGGACCACCACGGCGCCTGCGGTCGACCCATCCGAGTGCACGGGCGTGACCGTCACCGCGAAGTTCCGCGTCCGAATCGAGCCTAACACCAATTCGCTTCGTACCGCTTCATTACCGGCGAGCGCCTGCCGGATGAGAGCCAGCAGGTCCGAATGCCTGGTTATTTCGATCACGGGGCGATCCGCGTGCGGGTGATTCTGGATCTCCAACGTGCGGCGGAAGGCCGCGTTACAATAGATCACGCGTTGGTTGGGGCCGATCACGGCGACGCCCTCCACCATGCTGGCAAGAATGGCGGCAGACTGGTTGCGCTCTTCGGTCAAGGTTTGAATCGTATCGTTCAGCCGCGCTGCAGTCCGATTCAGGGTACCGGCGAGGTCGGCCAGTTCGTCCCCCTTGAGATCCACAGGCAGGGGATTGAAATCGCCTGCAGCCACTCTGTGAGAAAACTCCTTCAGACGTTCGATGCGAGTGGAAATGGTTCGGAAAAAGAGGAGGGAAGCGCTGCCTGCCAGAATCAGGATTGCGAAAGAGGCGCCCCAGAGGCGGCGGCGAAAACTGACCAGAGCTTCGTCCAGGCGGTGGAGCGGCACCGCCAACCGGATTACGAACGGCGTTCCCTCCGCGGTCTGCCAGCGTGAGGCGAGATAGACCAAGTCGTGGCCGAGGGTAGAACTGAAGCGAACGGCGCGGCCCGTGCCGGTATCCAGCGCTTCCCTTACCTCCGGCCGCCCCGCGTGATTTTCCATCGTGAGCGGATCTTGCTCGGAGTCCGCCAGCACCTTCCCGTTTTGGGCCACCAGAGTGACGCGAGTCCCGCTCTGAGCGATCCAGGCTGCCCATTCCCTGAGCGCGGGGTCGCTCTCCAGCGGTGGCGGATGGTTATGTGCGAGACGGGTCAGTGCCGCCAGCTCAGAAAAAGCGGCGCTGAGATACTCCTGCCGCAGCGTGTAGACGACATACATATCCACGGCCAGGAGGACAAGCAGCAACAGCACAATGTGAACGAGTCCGAATTTCCAAAACAGTCGCTTTTTCACGGGCTTGGCCCAGGGTTTAGATGTAGCGCCGGCCGCCTCTGAGATCGCCGGGGCCACTCCAGATACCATCACATCACGGCACGTGAGCCAAAAGAC
This sequence comes from Terriglobia bacterium, assembly GCA_020072565.1. Classification (NCBI taxonomy): domain Bacteria; kingdom Pseudomonadati; phylum Acidobacteriota; class Terriglobia; species Terriglobia bacterium. The sequence continues at coordinate 66,596 of JAIQGI010000017.1, read as the reverse complement.
TCACACACCCTGCCGGCGCGGCGGGCGGCAGAAGGCTCAGGCCCATCAATAGTATCAAATCCGGATGTTCCGGCGAGCCTGCGCCTGAAGTGCGGATGTCCGGCAAAACCAATTAGCATCGTGAGCGGAACGGCAGGACACGCACCTCCGCTCTAATACAGATTTCATCAAAACATAACTTCCCGTTCATCGCCACCTAACAATCAGACCCTATGCTCAATGTCCTGGTGAGCGCTCAGGGATGAATCCGGTCGCATCAGTTCAGCCGGAGCTCCGATCGAATGATTGAGCGGTCCTGGAACAGGCGGTCATTCGTGAAGGCTATGTCCCGACTTCTTTATTTTCCCAGCTTGTCGTGGCTTTGGCGCTCCATCGACAAGCCGGCCACTGACAGGAGCGATGGATGGGCGATTCGTTCATTTCAAATTTGAAATACACTCTTTGCACGGTTTCTCTTCTGCTCGTCGTTTCGACGGCGGCGGCGTCGGACGCGCAGGATAAGACCACGTCGGCGGGCAAAAGGGATCCGGTGGATTCCGCTAAATCCAGCCCACCTGCAACCGATGCGGTAACCGGCATGCCTCCCATGGCCTCTGCAGCTTCGGCCGCGGCGCCACAGCCGGAAGCACCGAAACCTCAAGCGTCGACTGCACCCGAATCCTCACCCCTCCAATTTCGCATTGGCACCGCCTACATCACGCCACTCGGGTTCCTCGACATGACCGACGTTTTTCGCAGCACAGCGCCCGGAAGCGGCATCGGCACAAATTTCGGCAGTATACCGTTTGGGAATAACACCGCGGGACAGTTGACGGAGAATCGAATGAGCGCGCAGAACTCGCGCATAGGCGCCCGTGTGGATGCGACGGTAAAGGGCGCGAATGTCACGGCCTATTGGGAGTCGGACTTTCTCGGCTTTGTTCCCACGAATGCAGCCGTCAGCACCAACAGCGATACCTTCCGGCTGCGGCTCTACTGGGTTGACGTAAAAAAGGGAAGATGGGAGATGTTGGGCGGCCAGTCGTGGAGCATGATCACCCCGGGCCGGAAAGGGATCTCGCCGGTGCCGGCCGACGTGTTCTACTCCCAAGTCATCGATGTGAACTATCAGCTCGGTCTGACCTTCAGCCGCGATCCGCAGTTCCGCCTCGTGTATCACCCGAGTGAGGCTGTTGCGATGGGCATCTCGCTCGAAAGCTCGGAACAGTACATTGGGGGATCCGCCGGCGGAGGCCAGATTACCTTGCCGAGCGCTCTGGTTGCGCCCTATGCGTCGCAGTTGAACAACGGCGGGACGACCCTCAGCGTCCCCGGCGTTCACCCTGATATCGTCGCAAAAATCGCCTTCGATCCCAAGCTCAAGGGCGGACGCGCACTGCACTTCGAAATTGGCGGCACGGCACGGACGTTTCGCGTGTTCAATCCCTTGAACAACCAGCACTTTACCGATTCCGGCGTGGGCGGGCAGGCGAACCTGAACCTCGAGGTGTTCAAAGGTTTCCGCCTCCTGACCAACAACTACTGGAGCGACGGCGGCGGCCGCTGGATCTTCGGCCAGGCCCCCGATCTCATCGTGCGCAGCGACGGCAGCCTTTCACCCGTGCACTCGAGTTCCACGGTTTCGGGCCTGGAGTTCACGAGCAAGAACACGCTTCTCTATGCATATTATGGCGGTGTTTACATCGGGCGCAACGCCACCTTGGACACATCCACCGGCAAATTTGTCGGATATGGATATCCCGGATCACCCAACAGCCAGAACCGCTCGATTCAGGAAGGAACCTTGGGCTTCACCCAGACCTTCTGGAAGGATGCCAAGTACGGATCGCTTTCCCTGATGGGCCAGTATTCTTACCTGGTCCGCAATCCCTGGGTCACAGCGCCGGGCAGCCCCAGGAATGCCAAGACCAACATCGTTTTCATCAATCTTCGCTACGCCCTGCCGGGATCGGCGCCGGCGTTGAAGTAGCTGTCGGCTTGGTAACGGACAGGCTTTCAAAGGAGTCTGCAAAACAATATTCGAAATTATCGCCAAGGAGATGAAAGAACGGCAATGAAGACATTCTACTGGAGAACTCTGGTTGTGCCGGCGTTGATGGCAGTTGCCCTCGGGGTGTGCGCGATGCTGTGTTTGAGCCAGACGCTGATCAACGGCGCGGGAGCCACATTTCCCAATCCGATTTATTCGAAGTGGTTCAACGAGTATCACAAGCTTCACCCGGAGATTCAGATCAACTACCAATCGCTCGGCTCAGGCGCAGGCATACGGCAGATCACGGAGGGTACCGTAGATTTCGGCGCCTCCGACGCCATCATGACCCCGGAACAATTGCAGGATTTTCAGAACAAGCGGGGTTGTGCCGTCCTTCACTTCCCCACGGTGCTCGGCGCCGTGGTCGTCACGTACCACGTGCCCGGAATCTCGGAGTCGTTGAACCTGACGCCCGACACGATTGCCGGCATATTCCTGGGCAAGATCACCAGGTGGAATGACCCTGCCATCGCATCGGCCAATCCGAAGGTGAAACTGCCCGGTGCTGATATCGTCGTGGTCCATCGGGCCGAAGCCAGTGGCACGACCTATTGCTGGACAGACTATCTATCCAAAGTCAGCGCAGAGTGGAACTCCAGAGTCGGCAAGGGCGCTGCAGTGAATTGGCCTGTTGGCCTGGGGGGCAAGGGCAATGAGGGAGTCACCGGGCAGGTCAAGCAGACGGCGGGAGCGATCGGCTACGTGGAACTGATCTATGCGGTTCAGAATCAGCTTCCTTACGCCAGCATCAAGAACGCCGAGGGTCGCTTCATCAAGCCGGACCTTGCCAGCGTCACCGCGGCTGCTGCCGGCGCCGCCAAGAGCATGCCGGATGATTTTCGGATCTCGATCACGAATTCCCCCGGCAAAGATGCCTACCCGATCTCGACATTCACCTGGCTCCTGGTCCCGGAGAAGATCGAGGACAAGACAAAGCTCAAGGTCATCACCGATTTCCTGCACTGGATGCTTACCTCAGGGCAGTCAATGACCGAGAGCCTGAGCTATGCCATGCTTCCAAAGGAAGTGGTGGCAAAGGAAATGAAAGCGATTGCCAAAGTGAAATAGGATGGCGACATCGGCCAGTATCAGTCAGGACAGGCGGCCCTCGGGGCGGGCTTCGGGTGTCCCGGCCCGGGGGTTCCTGCGGCGCGCCCTGAGCGGAGACCGCATCGCCTACGGCATTGTTTTTTCCAGCGCCTCGGCCATTGTGGCGCTCACGGTCTTGCTTGTTTACGAGTTGTGGCTGCATTCGGCGCTTGCTCGCCACAAGTTCGGCTGGGGCTTTCTTTTCACGCAAACCTGGGACCCCATCGCCGGCCATTTCGGCGCGCTGCCTTTCATATATGGAACCGTAGTTACGTCCGCCCTGGCGCTTGTGTTTGCGATTCCGCTGGGCGTGGGCGCCGCCATCTTCCTGGCCGAGCTCGCTCCGCCGAGGGTTTCCGATGCCCTGACGTTCCTGATTGAACTGCTGGCCGCGGTTCCGAGCGTCATCATTGGGCTCGTCGGCATCTTTGTGCTGGTTCCCGTCCTGCAAGAGGCGGTTCCCGTCTTGAAATCCGTCCTCGGATTTCTTCCGATTTTCTCCGGCGCCTTTTATGGCGTGAGCATCTTCACCGCCGGCGTGCTCCTGTCGGTAATGATCGTACCCTTTATCATCTCCATATCCCGCGAGGTCCTGCTCGCTGTGCCAAGAGACCTACGCGAGGCGGCGCTGGCTTTGGGGGCGACGAGATGGGAGTCGACCTGGCAAGTGGTCATCCCATGCGCGCGCAGTGGAATTGTGGGCTCGATTTTCCTGGCTTTGGCGCGGACGCTGGGTGAAACCATGGCCGTGACCATGGTGATCGGAAACAGCCCGAAAATTTCGGCCTCACTGCTTGCTCCCGGTTACTCAATTGCCGCGGTCATCGCCAATGAGTTTGCCGAGGCCGCGGGCGACCTGTATTTGAGCTCGCTGATCGAGCTGGGATTGGTGCTGTTTGCGCTCACCATCATTATCAACGGAGCCGCGCGGCTGCTCATACTCACGACCACGGCAAAGGGGGCCCGATGATGAGGAGATTGTCGTTGCGCCGAAAAGCCGTTAACACCGTGATGCTGACCGCAACCGGGTTGTGCACTCTTCTTGCCATAAGTGTCCTATTCTATCTCATCGGCTACCTGCTGGTTAAAGGCGGGGGTGCCCTGAACTGGAGTTTCTTCACCAGGCTGCCGGTCCCGGTGGGAGAAACCGGCGGCGGGATGGCCAACGCAATCCTCGGCAGCGCCAAGGTACTGCTGCTTGCCGCCCTGATTGGAGTCCCCATCGGTTTTCTGGCGGGTGTCTACCTCTCGGAGTACGGTGGGGCGGCTTTCTCTTCCGTGGTTCGCTTTGTCACGGACCTGTTGAACGGAGTGCCTTCCATCGTCATGGGCATTTTTGTCTACACTCTGCTCATCTTAAGGATGAAGCACTTCTCTGCATTTGCCGGAGGGGTTGCTCTCGGGATCATGATGATTCCCATTGCGCTGCGGAGTACGGAGGAGTTTCTGCGCGCAGTCCCGGCGTCGTTGCGCGAAGGCGCGATGGCTCTCGGCGCCCCGAAATGGAGGACGATCGCAACTGTCGTGATTCCCGCGGCGTTTCGCGGAATCGTCTCCGGAATGATGTTGAATCTGGCGCGCGTCGCAGGTGAGACTGCGCCGCTGCTGTTCACAAGCCTGAATAACCAATTCTGGAGTTCGGGCTGGAATCAGCCTACCGCCACTCTGCCTGTCATGATTTTCACCTATGCCATCGCGCCGTATCCGGACTGGCATCGACAGGCCTGGGCCGCGGGTTTCCTGCTGTTGATGCTGGTGCTCCTTGTCAATGTGACCGCCCGGTCGATCCTCTCGACCGGCTTCTCCCACAAACCGAGATAAAGCCGTGACTCAACTTGGCGCAACGCAGACTCCCAGGAACTCCCATGATACGCGGATCATCATGACGACGAATCCTGCCAATGAACCCGAGGCCGACATCCAGGGACTTCCCAAGCTGAAGTCGTCGCACTTGAACTTCTATTATGGTGCTTATCAGGCAATTCATGACGTCAGCCTGGACATCCATGCCAACAGGATCACTGCATTCATTGGTCCTTCCGGATGCGGAAAATCGACGTTCCTGCGCGTTCTCAACCGCATGTACGAGACGGTCCGCAACACGCGCGTCGAGGGTGATGTGCTTCTCGACGGCGAAAACATCCTCGGCATCGAAGTGTCGCAACTGCGGTTGCGTGTAGGCATGGTGTTCCAGAAATCGAATCCGTTCCCGAAGTCGATTTTTGACAATGTCGCCTACGGTCTGAAAGTGAACGGGACCAGGCGCAAACCGGATCTCGAAGCAGCGGTAGTGCGCAGTCTGCAGCGGGCGGCGCTCTGGGACGAGGTGAAGGACAAGCTCCACAAGTCGGCGCATGAGCTTTCAGGCGGCCAGCAGCAACGGTTATGCATTGCCCGGGCGCTGGCCGTGAACCCGGAGGTGCTTCTCCTCGACGAGCCTTGTTCGGCACTTGACCCCATTGCTGCCGCCAAGATCGAGGAGCTGCTTTTCCGGATCAAGGACAGCTGCAGCATTGTGATCGTAACTCACAACATGCAGCAGGCCGCGCGGGTTGCCGATTACACCGGGTTTTTCCTGCTCGGCAAATTGATTGAATTTGACACGACCAAAATCATCTTCGAGCGGCCCAGGATCCAGGCCACCGAAGACTATATCACCGGCAGGTTCGGATAACCCCGGCCGGAGCAGGGAGGCACCTTGCGCCACTTTGACCGAGAGCTCGAGCAGCTCAAGTGCAAACTTCTTGAAATGAGTTCGCTTGTGGAGACGGCGATCCACCATAGCATCACGGCGGTGGTCCAGAAAGACCCGTCGCTTGCCGAGGATGTCTTGAAAAACGAGGCAAGGATCAATCAGATGGAAATCGAAATCGACGATCTTGCCATCAAGCTTCTGGCGCTGCAGCAGCCGATGGCCGTGGACCTGCGGCTGATTACGGCGGCTCTCAAAATCAACAACGACCTGGAGCGCATGGGCGACCTCGCCGTGAATATCGCCCAACGGGCCCTCGAGCTGATTCAGGAACCGGTCATCAAACCGCTGATTGATATACCTCACATAGGAGCGCTGGTGCAGTCCATGGTGCGGAAGGCCCTGGATTCGTTTGTTACCCGCGATGAACAGCTCGCCCGCAGCGTGCTGGCTTCCGATGATGCCGTCGATGATCTGCGAACCGCAAGCATCCACGAGCTGATCAGCTTCATGGAGCAAGCACCGAGAAACATACCTCAGGCGCTGAGCCTGCTCTCGGTGGTTCGCAATCTGGAACGGATTGCCGACCACTCCACCAACATCGCAGAGGACGTGCTCTTTTATGTAAAAGGCATCGACGTCCGTCACCACGCGGAAGTTCGCGAGTAGCCCGGTGAAGTGAAATGCCGGAGACCTGAAGTGCGGCCTGAGCTTGGGGATTCCCGATTCATGCCATCGAACTAGGCGCCTGCGCGCTCGGCCCTGATCAGGGAACCAGGGTGACGGATCTCGACCACCCGGCCCCCGCTCTTCACCTGGTAGCAGATGCCCCGCCACCTGATCTCGCGGCGCAGCCCGGCCGCCGCATGAGCCGCACAGAGGATCAACAGCGACACCGCGCTTGCGGCCAGCCACCGGACCGGCGGGCATGGCACGGGGTGCAGAAGCCGGATCTGGAGCAGGAGTACGGCCAGCACCGCGAGATCGAGCGCGGCCAGCAGCAGGACTGATGCCAGGCTCACCGTGCCCATCACTACCAGTACCGCCGCCGCACCCAAGGCGGCGATTTGCAGGAGGCCCCACAGGCCCATCAAGATCCAGCTGCCCGGAAAAATGAAGCGTATATACTGAAGCTGGCGCACCAGCCATTCAAACAAGTCGTGCAGATTCAATGTGGCCACCGACGTTTCCAGGCGCAACAGAGGCACGAGGAGAACCTTGACGCGGTGGGCTCTGAGAACGCGTGCCAGCGACACGTCATCCACCACCGAAGTGCGCCAGGTGTCCGCAACCTTCAGCCGTTCAAATGTCGGGCGCGAGATCGCCATGGCTCCGCCCCACGGCTGCCGTAACCCGGGCGCATTCTGGGTGACATGCATCATCTCGACACAGGCGGCGTAAATCCACGGCACGAATTTCCCATTCGCCGGTCTGACCGCATGATAACCGCTTGTCACCTCCGCCTCGCCGCGGCCGATCGGCGCCACCAGGCGATCCAGCCATCCGGCGGGGAACACGTGGCCCGCGTCCGCAAACACCAGCACCTCGGCGCGATCTCCGACCTCAGCCACCCCGGCCAACAGGTTGTGATTCTTCTGGCCGCACGCAGTCGCCGGACCGGCAAAAACACAGGTCGCGGCCGCTTTTCCCCGGATGGCCGCCTGGACCGCCGCGGCCGCCGGGTCTTCTGCATCCCGCAAGACCACCACCACCTCAAAGGACGAATGGGTCTGGTTCAGCAGCGAGTGAATCGATGCTTCAATCGGTTCGCCCAGCCCGGCAACCGGCACGATCACCGCCACGCGGCGACTGGGGGCAGAGGTGACCGGTGCGGGAATGGCCAGGATAGCACGTCGAGCGGCCCATACCAGCCCCGCAAGCGATCCGGCCAACGCTGCTATCAATCCCCACAGCATCCACTCGATCATGATCCCTCAGATCAATATCCCATCAGGCCGCAACAACGCGAACAGACCGGCATCAGCCCTTCGGTTGCGAGACTGCGCCGGAACGCAAGGTAGCGTTCAGAGTTCCACAATTCTGACAACGTGGTGGTCTTGACGTTGCCCACGACATAATCGTGGTAATCGCGGCAGGGGGACACATCACCGTTGCTGTTCACCTCTATCACCTGAAAGATGGAAATACACTGGTCGTAGCCGAACCGTTCCCGGTGGTTGGTGTAGTACGCCGCCAGCGCCTCTTCCCCGCGCAAGAATGGAATGAAGGTAACGGGTACTGCGCCCGGCTCGCGCGATCGTGACAGCAGGGCCTCGATCTGTCCGGCGAGGCCGGTGTGATCGTCGGCCTTCCATTGTCCGATCCATCCGCGGTGAAGCGTCGGCTTCGACCCGAACCGCCGCGAGAAATCCTGTTCGTGGGCCGCGGCATCCGCCTCGTCGATCCACCAGGAAAGGTAGAAAACGAACATGTCCACCCGCTCCCGGAACGTGTCATAGATGTCGATCAGATGGGCGCCATTCTCTCTCGAGATCGTCGTCAGCGAAGCGATCATCGGCAGCCCCGTCCGCCGCGTTCGCGCCTTGTGGACCGCCTCAAGACCCGATTCGATCGCCTGGAAGTTGTCTCCTCTGCCGGTGGCGGGACGAAGACGGTTGTGCAGATCCGCAGTATGGCCATCGATGGAGATTTGCAGAAGGAACAGCGGAGCACGGACCAGCTGTTCAGCCGCCGCGGCGACGCGTGTGCCGTTGGTGGCGATGGCCACGGGCAGCTGCAGGCGCGCGCCCGTCGCCACAAGCTCCAGAATGCCTGGATACAGCATGGGCTCTCCACCCCAGAAATACAGGATCGGCCGATGCCCGTGGGCAACCAGATCGGCAAACACCTGCTGGTAACGCGCGGGAGTCACCTCGTCCTGTTTCAGAGCCTTGGGATCATGCTGGAGCAGGAATCCGCCTTCCCCCCACTGGCCGCAGGTGCGGCACCGCAGGTTGCAGAGATCGGTGATCCGGATGCCTACCTGCCGGATCCGGCTCGCACGGCCTTCGGCCGACCGCGGGTACAGGGCGTCGAAAAACCACTTCTCCCCCTGCAATGCGGCCAGCCTGGCCGCAATCCAAGGATGTGCAGCCACCCGCAGGAAGTTCGCCATCAACACTCGAGGATCAATTGCGCTTCGTCTCACTGATGCACTCCGACACTCTTTTGTTATAAGGAATGGCCAGGATCGCTTTTTTATCGTGCTGAGAAACCCAAGCCGAATTTTGCCTCATTATATCCCGACTTTTGAGATTAGGGATATGGGATGCAGGTTTTGATGCGAGGGCGTGGACAGTTTGCGAGTTGCAGCCGTCGATCCCGGCTCCAACTCTTTTCACTTGCCGGTTGCCGAAATCTCCGGGCCGGCAACGTTTGGGACTGTGCTGCGGGAGAAGATGACCGTCCAGTGGGCGGTTTGGGGGAATATCTACCTGATGCCAAGGGCCGTCGCGGCTCTTGACCGGTAGTCAGGGCGGATTCCGGGCTGCGGATTGCTCAGGCTGCCTGTATGTGCTGCACGGCACCAAACACCGTACGCAGGAACTCCGTCCGCTCCGGAGGCTTGGCCAGCAGGTCATATGCCCCCAGGGCTAACACCTGGCTCCACAACATCTCGTCAGCGAGTCTGGACATGAAGATTACTTCGGCGCTCGGAGCTACTTGCTTTACGGCTGAAACAAGAACATCACAGGATCTCTTCGCAGGGTTCGAAAGGTCGATTACCACGGCGTTGAAAGGGGAGTGCTTCGTCAATGTGACTTCGAAAGGTTCAGACGGGGAAGTGAAAAAAACCCTGATCGAGGAATCCCGCAGATATTCCTTTATCATTTTTTGACCCTGCGGATCCGGGTCGCACACGAGCAACCGCAGTTGCTTTTCCTGATTCATCACTACCTCAAATCACAAAAGCCTCTCGGGGCCGGATTCGGGATCGACTCCCGAAACGGTGTGTCCTTGGGGCTGCTGTGCGGGGTCTACTCGATCGCCGGTTCTGCCGTGTCGGCAACAGCATACTTTCTGCGACCGTCACCAGGAAGTGCAGCCGAATATCCTAACATTAAACCTGTGCAGCACCCCAGTGTAACTAGGGAAAACCCTAGGTTTTCGAAAAAAGCCCTGATTGGAGGAAAGAGCGGAATTATTGTGATTACAATAATATATCGAACCATGGAAATTTCTGCGCGCGCATAGCCAGGAATGGAGCGGCTGCGCACCCTGGGGCGGTGTCCGCGAGCCGATGATCACATGTCCGGGGCGGTGTGAAGCAAGAATCAGACCATATTTTCCCGCAGATCCCTGAAAATCTCTGCCATTTCTTAAAGATTTTCATGATTTCTGCGGCTTGAATTTGCCGACCTCAATCAGAGAATTCAGATCACATGGTCAGTTGGCCACGATATTGATGAGTTTGCGCGGAACGATGATCACTTTCCTGACGGTGGCGCCCTCGATATGTTTTCGGATTTTAGCATCGGCCAGCGCGGCCCGTTCCAGCTCTTCCTTGTTTGCGGAGGAGGAGGCGACGAGCCGACTTCGCAAACGGCCGTTGATCTGAACCGGCAGCTCGATTGTGTCCTCGCGCGTGTAGTTTTCGTTGAAAGCCGGCCAGGCTTCGTAAGCCAGCGACGCCGCGTGTCCGAGCGCCTGCCAGAGTTCTTCAGCGAGATGCGGAGCGAGCGGAGCGAGCAGGAGGGCGAAGATTTCCATGCACGATAGCGGCCGATTCTCCTGGCCCGTGAAGAAATTGACGAATTCCATCAGGCGGCTGATCGCCGTATTGAAACGCAGACCGAGCATGTCTTCCGTGACCGCTTGTATCGTGCGGTGCAGGACGCGGAGTTGCTCCGCCGTGGGGTCCGCGCCGGGATTGTCCCCCGAGCGGATCCTGGAATTGAGCTGCAGCCCGTCGGCCGGTTCGTCGATGATCATGCGCCAGGCGCGGTTGAGAAAACGGCTGATCCCTTCCACTCCCTGCATGCTCCAGGGCTTGGTGGTTTCGAGCGGGCCCATGAACATCTCGTAGAGCCGCGTTGTGTCTGCTCCGTATTGTTGCAGCGGGACGTCTACGGGAATTACGTTTCCGCGCGCCTTGGACATTTTCTCGACTTCACCGGCGAGATCTTCGCCCGTCTCGGCGTGAACAGCCTTGCCTTCACCGAATCTTATCTGGGTGTAAGGGACGATCCTTCCTTCTTTGGTGCGATAGGTGATGGACAGGATCATGCCCTGATTGATCAGGCGCTTGAAGGGTTCCAGCGTCGAAACATAGCCGCGATCGAAGAGGACCTTGTGCCAGAATCTCGCATACAGAAGATGCAGGACAGCGTGTTCCGCGCCTCCCACATAGAGGTCAACCGGCATCCAGGAACGCTCCCGCTCGGGATCCCAGGCCGCCCGATCATTTTTCGGATCGCAGAAGCGCAGATAGTACCAGCAGGAACCGGCCCATTGCGGCATGGTGTTGGTTTCGCGGTGCAGCAACCGGCCGTTCTCAAACACGCGGATCCACTCGATGGCCTTCTCCAGAGGCCCCCCGGGGCGCCCGGTGGGCTCGAAATCATCGAGTTCAGGAAGCAGCACTGGGAGCTGGTCTTCCGCCACGGCTCTAGTGAGCCCGGTCGGCATTCCCTGGGCATCGACCTCATGTAGTATGGGGATGGGCTCGCCCCAGTAACGTTGCCTGCTGAAGAGCCAATTGCGCAGTTTGTATTTCACAGCCGCGCGGCCGAGGCTTTCCTTGGCCAGCCAGGAGGTAATGGTCTTCTTTGCTTCCGTCGTCGGCAACTCGTTCAGCGAGACTTCTGCATTCGCGGATTGCATGCCGTGACCGTCGTCCACGAAGGCGGCTGTCAATTCGGCGACCCGCTTCCCATATTCTGCTCGTGACGAGTTCATCTGGACCAGCCAGCCTTCGGGCGGCATGACTACGGCTCGAATTTCGAGGTTGAATCTCTTGGCGAAGTCGAAGTCCCGCTCATCGTGCCCCGGGACGCCCATGATTGCGCCGGTGCCGTAGCTGATGAGAACATAGTCGGCGATCCAGACCGGGATCCGCTCCCCCGTAGCAGGGTTGGTGGCATATCCGCCCGTAAAGATCCCGCTCTTCTCGCCGCGGCCCGCAATCCGGTCCTCCTCGCTCATGGCGGCGACGCGCCTGCGATATTCTTCCACCTCGTCGCGGCGCTCCGGCGTTGTCAGTTTTTCGACCAGCGGATGCTCGGGGGCGAGCACCATATAAGTTGCCCCGAAAAGGGTATCCGGCCGGGTGGTGTACACGCGAATTGCTGCGGGTTCGGCTGCTTCGGGGAAGAGGCTGCCGGCGCGGGCGGCGCGCCAGGCGGCGTAGGCCGGCCCGGGCTCGGCGGCGAAAAAGTCGACCTCGGCCCCTTCGCTCCGCCCCACCCAGTTGTGCTGCATCTCTTTGATCGGCTCCGGCCAGTCGAGCAGCGCCAAATCCTCGACCAACCGGTCCGCGTAGGCGGTTATGCGCAGGTTCCACTGTCTGAGAGGAATCCGCTGGACCGGGTAATCCCCTCGTTCCGAGCGGCCGTCGATGACTTCCTCATCCGCGAGCACCGTGCCCAAATCCGGGCACCAGTTCACGAGCGACTCCGCCTGATAGGCAAGCCGGAAGGAATCCCGGTACTTCCTCTCGGCGGCTTCCCCCTGCTTCCGGATCTCGGGAGGGATGGGCAGCTCGTCGATCGGGCGCCCTTTCCCACGCTGTTTGCTGCCGCCGGGCCCAACCCACTCCAGGTCAGGGTCGAACCATGTGTGGAAGAGAACCAGGAAGATCCACTGGGTCCAGCGCATGTATTCCGGATCCGTGGTCGCGAACTCGCGGTCCCAATCGTAACTGTAGCCCAGCCGCCTGATCTGGCGCCGGATGTTGGCGATGTTGCGCTCGGTTGTCACGCGCGGGTGGGTTCCGGTCTGGATGGCGTATTGCTCGGCAGGCAGCCCGAACGCGTCGTATCCTATCGGGTGCAGCACATTGTGGCCGCGCATGCGTTGAAACCGGCAGTACATGTCGGTTGCGGTGTATCCCTCCGGATGCCCCACGTGAAGCCCTTCGCCCGAAGGATAGGGAAACATATCCAGAACGTACAGCTTCTTTCCCGCCTGATCTACCGCACGAAATACCTTGTTCTGTTCCCAATACTCCTGCCACTTGGGCTCGATCCTGTGAGGATTATAAACAGGCATTCCTCCGTCCTCCGAAATGTGCCATTGATCCTACAAACCTTAGAGAATAGCGGTCTTTTACCAGCATTTAAAGTCTCAAGTACTGCAAATTCTGCGACCCGGATGCCGGGGAAACCAGTCGGCCACGAATAACACGGCGCGGTTTAGCCGCATCGAAAAAATCTCAAGGCAGAATTCGCCGAGATTACAGAGGCCGTAGCATCACAATTGCTCCGAATGGATCGACAGACGTACGGTTGTGAATGGATAAGGTGGGAGGCCCGATCGGTTCGCGCGGTTCTTGTATCACCTGGCCGCAATGGCGCGCAATCAGAACCGGTTCGGAAGTGCTTATTTCGGAAAACACATAGGAATTTTCGCGTTTTTCGCGTGTGATTTGATTTTTCTGTAATCTTAACTTTTCAAAGGTCGGCGGACGATGTATAGAAGACATACACCGGGCTGGACAGATCGCCAACAGGAGGTCATCCGCATGACGACAGCCAGAATTGAGGATATTGAGGCCAGATATCGGCTGCTCGTGGAGTACTCGAATGACCTGATAATAATCTTCAACCGTGAAGGCTTGTGCCTTTTTATCTCGCCCGCCTGCCGGACGATGATGGGCTACGACCCGGAGGCGCTGGTCGGGCGGTTCGTATATGAGTTCGTCCACTCAGAGGACGTCGACCTGCTCCGGCAGTGCCACAGGGACATTCTCGAGACGGCCAAGGCACAGAGCATCCGATGCCGGGTGCTTCATCGGAACGGCACATATCTCTGGACCGAGACATCAGCGCGCCTGGTTCCCGGCTCGGGAGCGGATTTGGGGAATGAGGTCGTCGCCATCTGCAGGGATGTCAGCGACCAGGTGCGTAGCGAAGGTGATCTCCGGAAAGCGTTGGAATACTGCAAGCAGCTGATCGAGACCGCCAACGTGATGATTGTCGGTCTGGACAGCACCGGCTGCGTGGAGTTGTTCAACGAGACAGCCGAGAGGATCACCGGCTACCAAAGAGAAGAGGTTGCAGGCCGGAATTGGTTCGAAACCCTGGTGCCGAAGGAGAGATATCCGGAAGTCCGTCAGACATTCGAGGGATTGCAGGCGGGGGATCTCCGGCAGAAGAGTGTATTTGCCAACCCGATCCTGACCAATTCGGGAGAAGAGCGGTTTATCAACTGGCAGAACAGCCGGCTGCAAAGAGACGGCAGGTTTGAGGGAACCATCTCCTTTGGTGTCGACGTTACCGAACGCATACTGGCCGAAAATGCGCTGCGCGAATCGGAACACCAGTGGCGCACCCTGGTTGAGCAATCCTGCGATCCCATTTACGTCATGCAATTGAATCCGCTGCAGCTGTTGTTGGTCAATCCTGCCTGGGAGCGTCTCCTTGGCTATTCCAGCGCTGAAGCCACATCGCCGGGGTTCGACTACGTGTCGATTGTAGCTCCGGACAGCCGGCCGCTCATCCTGGATCGTGCGGCCAAACGGGAAAAGGCACTGCCGCTGACTCCCATCTATGAGTTTCGGGCGCGTGCCCGCGACGGCCGCATCCTGGAACTCGAGGCGAGTGTCACGCAGATAATGTGGCACGGCAAACCGGCCCTTCAAGGCATGTACCGGGACATTACGGCCCATAAAGAAGCAGAGAGGAAGCTGCGCCTGTCCGATCAGATTCTGCACAGAGTTGGGGCGCTCGTTGTGGCCGCCGACTCGACCGGGCGGATTACCTATGTGGGCCCGTCGGTAAAGGAGATTCTGGGCCACGAGCCCGCAGAACTCCTGGGGGAGGGCTGGTGGAATCTGACGCACAGCGAACCTGAGACGCGCGGGCGCCGTCGAGAGCGCGTGGCAGGCATCGCACGAGGAGAGGTGCCGGTTCCGAAGGCACCCTATGAGCAATTGATGCGCCAGCGTGACGGTAATTCCCGCTGGATCCTGTGGCACGACACCGTGGGCTCGGACGGCCAGGTGATCGGCGTGGGGCAAGACATCACGGAGCTTAAGCGCGCGGAGGAGCAACTGCATAAAGTAATGCGCGCCGTCGAGCAAAGTCCGATATCCGTGGCCATTACGGACACTCAGGGGCGCATCCAGTATGTCAATCCCAAGCTGATCGAAATCACCGGATTTTCGGTCGAGGAAGTGGTCGGCAACACGACCCAGATCCTGGAATCTGGAGACATGCCGCGGGAGGAATACCGGGCACTCTGGGAAACGATCCGAAGCGGGCGGGAGTGGACCGGTGAATTGCACAGCAAGCGCAAAAATGGTGAGCTCTTCTGGGAGCATGCGACGATCGCGCCCATCAAGAATGCGCAGGGCGAGATCACCCATTTTGTCGCGATCAAAGAGGACATCACGTTGCGCAAGAACCTGGAGCAGCAACTCCGTCAGGCCCAGAAGATGGAAGCGGTGGGAAGGCTGGCCGGCGGGATCGCCCATGACTTCAACAATCTGCTGACTGCCATCAACGGCTACAGCGAGCTTATTCTCAACAGTCTCGAGGACGCCGATCCATTGCGGAAGGATATCGGAGAGATCAAAAAGGCGGGCGATCGCGCCGCCAGCCTGACGCGGCAACTCCTGGCATTCAGCCGCAAGCAGGTGCTGCGGCCGAGAGTGCTCGACCTCAACGCAGTCCTCGCCGACATCGACGAACTCATTCGTCGGCTGACTCGGGAAGACATCGAGCTCGTTACTTCCCTGCAGCCTGATCTGGGGTGCGTGAAGGCCGATCCGGGACAAATCGAGCAGGTGATTTTGAATCTCGCCATCAACGCGCGTGATGCCATGCCTCATGGCGGCAAGCTCGTGATCCGGACTGCAAATGTCCGCGCGGACAAAATCGATACGCACGAGCACCCCGGAATGCGGCCGGGTCCGTATGTCCTGCTGGCTATGAGTGATACCGGCTGCGGCATGGATGCCGAAACCCTGGCCCAGATCTTTGACCCCTTCTTTACCACCAAAGATGTGGGGAAGGGCACAGGCCTCGGGCTCTCGACCGCCTACGGAATCATCAAACAGAGCGGCGGATATATATACGCTGCCAGCGAGCCCGGCAGAGGCGCCACCTTCGAGGTCTACCTCCCGGAAGTCGATCGTGCTGTGGAGGCAGATGCCGCTGGAGCCCAGGAGGCTCCGAAGACCGACGGACAAGAGACGATCTTGCTGGTCGAAGATGATGATGCGGTGCGCTCCCTCAGCGCAAAGATCCTGCGCCGGTGCGGCTATACGGTACTCGAAGCCGCCTCCGGAAAAAGTGCGCTCTCGATCGTGAAGCGACACCATGGGACCATCCAGCTGCTGATTACAGACATTGTCATGCCCAGGATGGGCGGCAACGAACTCGTGCAGCAACTGGTTCCGCTCAGGCCTGAAATGAAAGTCATCTACCTGTCGGGATACACCGACGATGCCGTGGTTTTGCGCCGTCTGCAAGAGACCAGTGCCGCGTTTCTGCTTAAGCCGTTTTCTCCTTCTGCGCTGGCACGCAAAGTGGTCGAGGTGCTCCATCAAGCCTGATTTTGGATTGCGCAATTTAAAATCCAGCTTCCGCAATTTAGAACCGGAAAATTCCCTCCTGCTTCTGCCATTTGATACAATGCTCCCTCCTTTGCGCAAAATTTCTTTTCGGAGGGCACCCGCAGATGATGCGCAGGATGCCGCTACTATTGTTGTTTTTTTCCTGCGCGCTGGTTGTCTCCTGCAGTTCACGTGGAGCGTTGCAAATAGAGAAAGTGGAGAGGGCTGTGAGTGGAAAACGAATGGTGGGTGAACTCGAACGCCTCGGAAAGGCTGGCCAGGATTTTATCGTGCTGGGGGTGGATGCGCCTGGATTCGATCAACTCACACTCCAACGAAAACTGTTGGCCTACTACCTCTATCGAGCGGCCATCGCAGGGCATACCCTTGCCGATCAGCAAAACCACCGATATGCGCTCGAGATCCGTACCCTGCTGGAGACCATTTACCTCAGCTCCCACGGGATGAAAGCCCGGATCCGTGCGGCCGTACTCGACTATCTCAAGTACATCTGGATCAACCACGGACCATATGATCACGATGCCCACGTCAAGACGTTGCCGAACGACCTGACCTGCCAAATGCTTCAACAGGCAGCGGAGTACGCTCAGGCGCGGGGCGCGAAATTCGAGCTGGCACGGGGAGAGACGTTGCAGGCCAAGCTGGAGCGCCTGCGCCCCACCATCTTCGATCCGAACTTCGAACCGGTCATGACGAATCAGAAAAAGGGCGACGACATCATCGCCACCAGCTCGGTGAATCTCTATGACCGGGGACTAACCCAGAGGCACATTGATGCCCTGCCGCCTGAATGGCAGCAACGCCTCAACGTGCGTTTCGGCTTTACGGGTGGCAAGGTGCTGCCGCAGGTCTACCAGATCGGCGGTCTGTACGGCGAGGACCTCTCGACCATCAACCACTTTCTCAAGCTGGCTCTGCCGTATGCGGAAAGCGATGAGCAGCGGCGGGGGATCGGGTCACTCATCGATTACTACAAGACGGGCGATGAAGAAAAGTTCCGGCAATATTCCGTCGACTGGCTGCGGTCCAATACCACGATCGATTATCTGAACGGATTCATTGAAAGCTACATGGACCCGCGCGGTGTCATCGGACAGTTCGAGGCGAATGTGAGCCTCGTTTCCGACTCGACCTTGATCGACCGGCTGGCTGAAAACGCGCTCTACTTCGAAAGGAAGATGCCTTGGCCTGACATCTATAAGCTGGACAAGATCCAAAAGCCGGTAGCGAACGTGGTGAACGTCATCGTCGAAACCGGAGACAGCGGGCCGACTTCGCCCGCGGCCTACAACCTGCCTAACTATAATGACCTGCGACGCGACTACGGCAGCAAGAACGTTATCCTGCTGAACATCGAGGAAGCCAGGTCCGAAAAGATCCGCGAACTCACAATCAATGAATTCTACCTGCCCGAATACCGTGATCTGGTCCGGACCTCGGGTGACCGAGCGCGGCAGTGGGAAGTCTACATGCACGAGGTGATCGGTCACGGGTCAGGAAAGCCTGCGGCCGGCCTGAAAGCGGACCCGGCCGTCGCCATCGGCCGGGCGTACTCGTCGCTCGAGGAGTGCCGCGCCGACCTGGTCGCTCTCTACCATGCAGGGGATCCGAAGCTGGCTGAGATCGGGGCCTTCAAGAAAGAGGAGCAGGCCGACATGGTTCGCGCCATGTACATTTCCTACCTCCAGGGGCAGATGAATCGATATCGGATGTATGAGGATGACTACGTCCGGGAGGCGCACCAACGGGGCAATCAACTGGTCATGGGGTATCTGCTGGAGGGGGGCGAGAAGGGGAGCCAGGACTACGGCACCAGGGTGATCAATAAAGACGGGAACTTCTATGTCCAGTTGGTAGACCACGACAAGGCTCACAAAGGGGTTGGGGATCTGTTGCGCCTGCTGCAAGTTATCAAGGCCAAAGGCGATGCTGCAGCCGCTACGCAGATCTTCGACCGCTTCGGCACCCGAGTGAACCCGGAGTGGCGCAAGAATGTCCGGGAACGCTCGGCCAGGCTGAAGATCCCCAACAAGTCGGCGATCGTTTTCCCGCGCCTCGATCCTGTGGTCGAGGGGAACGAGATCAAGGACGTGCGGCTTTTTGTAGATGAGGATCTGGCCACGCAGCAGCTGCGCATGTCGCGTTTGCGTTTCAATAAGAAGATCCCGGAGTAACGACAATATCAGACCGCGAAGGCCTCGAGGACCGGCGAGACTATGGATGAGCCTCTTCGGAGTCACTGAAGCCCTCGTGGATCGCATCGGAGGTGGTTCATGGGTGTCACACGCAAATCAACCGCTTGGTTGTCGATCTTTGTAGCTGTTGTCATATCCGGCGCTCTTGCCTTCGGGCAGTCGCTTCAGACGCCGGCGCAGTTCTTCGGCCATGCCGTTGGAGCGGATAAAAAGCTCGTACGCTGGGATAAGCAGCTCGAATACTTCCAGGCGATTGCAAAGCGCTCCGACCGCGTGCTTTTCAAGGAGGTCGGCAAGACGACCAACAACAATCCCTTTGTGCTTCTGGTGATCTCTTCGCCCGCCAATCTGAAAAACATCGAGCGCTACAAGCAGATCAATCGGAGGCTGTTCGATCCCAGGACGATTGCCTCGGACAAAGAGGCCCAGGATCTGGTTCAGCAGGCGCGGATCTTCGTCCTGGTTACCTGCAGCATTCATGCCACCGAGATCGGTGCCAACCAGATGACGCCCGAAGCTGTTTACCGGCTGGCCACCGAGAAAACGCCCGAGATCCAGTCGATTCTGGACAATGTGATTTTCCTCCTTGTGCCGAGCCTCAACCCCGATGGCCAGATCATGGTCATCGACTGGTACAACAAAAACCTCGGCACACCTTATGAAAACTCCCAAATGCCCTGGCTCTACCATCCGTACGTCGGGCACGACAACAACCGCGACGCTTACATGTTTACCCAAAAGGAGACCCAGCTCATTGGCAACATCCTGTACCGGGAATGGCTTCCTGAGGTCTGGCTGGACGAGCACCAGATGGGAGGAAACGGAGCCCGAATATTCGTCATGCCGGCGAGCGATCCGATCAATCCGAACGTCGATCCGTTGATCTACCGCAATACCGGGTTGCTGGGATTCGCGCAGGGTGCGGCTCTCGAGCGTGCCGGCAAAGAAGGGATCGTCTACGGAGAGTCGTACACGTACTGGTGGGAAGGAGCCATGGCATGGGCGGGTTGGTGGCACAACATGCTGGGCTTGCTCACGGAAGTGGCTTCCGCGAATCTAGCCACTCCAATCGAACAGCTCAGGGCGCAGCCCGGACAGACGCCGCCCGCCGGCGGCGGCGGGGGACGCGGGGGTCGTGGCTCAGGCGGTCCGCAGCCTCCGCCCAACGACCTGCAATTCCGCGCGAACTACCCGCGCCCGTGGTTGGGAGGCCGCTGGACGCTGCGCGACATCGTGGATTACGATGAGATTGCCACCTTCGGGCTTCTTCAGACCACGGCCAATCTTCGCACCCAGCTCCTCGATGGACTCTATATCGCGGGCAAGCGGCAGATCGAAACGGGGAAGAAAGGGGATCCTTACGCGATTGTGGTTCCGCGCGATCAGTCCGACCAGCCCACAGTCGTGAAGTTGCTGCAGACACTGGCCATGGGCGGCGTGGAAGTGCACCAGGCACAGGCCGCCTTCTCGGCCGACGACGTCAGCTATCCGGCGGGCACATATGTGATCCTGCTGGCGCAGCCCTTCCGCGCTTATGCCAAAGATATGCTCGAAGCCCAGGTATACCCCAAAATCTCGCCTGCGCCGGGCGTGTCGCCACGGCCGCCTTATGATGTGGCAGGCTGGTCTCTCGGCATGCAAATGGGTGTCAACACCATTTTCGTCAAAAAGCCCTTCGATGCGAACCTCAGGAAAATGGACGCCATCGGGCTGCCGGCGGGGCAGATCACAGGCCAAGGCTCGGCGTATGTGCTGAGTCATGAACCCAACAACAGCCTCGTGGCAGTCAACCGCCTGCTCAAAGGTGGTTATCAGGTGTCCTGGCTGACCGCGCCCGCTACGGTGGGCGGGAAGAGCTGTCCGGCCGGCACCATCATTGTGCGCGGAGGCAGTGATCTGGCCTCCACCATGGCAGGGCTGACCAAGTCGCTCGGCATTGATGCCATGGCGGCGGATGTTCCCGCCAGCCTGGCGGCGATGCGCATCCGCAGCCCGCGTACCGCGCTTTACCAACCATGGGGCGGCGGCAACATGGATGAAGGCTGGACCCGATGGCTGCTGGAGCAGAACGACTTCCCGTTCGTGACCGTGCATCCGGAGGATCTGCGTAATGGAAATCCCTCCGAGAAGTTCGACGTCATCCTCTTCCCCGATGTGGCTGCCCAGCAGATCATAAACGGTGCGACCGGACAAAACGTCCCGGAACAGTATCGAGGCGGCATCGGTGAGTCCGGTCTGAAGGCACTGCAAGCCTTCATCGAAGGCGGCGGCAGCGTGATTACGATCGGCCGGAGTTCGACCCTCCTGATTGACAGGTTTGCGGCTCCCTACAA
The DNA here is from genome assembly GCA_020072565.1 of Terriglobia bacterium. Classification (NCBI taxonomy): domain Bacteria; kingdom Pseudomonadati; phylum Acidobacteriota; class Terriglobia; species Terriglobia bacterium. The sequence goes on along the minus strand of JAIQGI010000017.1, from coordinate 45,517 downwards.
AGACGGTTTGCAGGGGCTGAAGCGGGAAGAGTTCTTCTGCCCGGGTTCGGTGCTCCGTGTTCTGGTAGACAATACCCACCCGATCGGCTATGGACTGAAGGAAGACATAGACTCCTATTTTACGAACTCGATGGCTCTGGAAGCGGCTCCATCTTCCACCATGCAAGCCACCAGCGTGGTACGCTATCCGAACGAAAAGATTCTACGAAGCGGCTGGCTGCAAGGAGAGTCCTTTCTCGCCAACAAGGTGGCGGTAGCGGAGGTGAAGCTGGGCAAGGGCCGGATGGTGCTGATGCCCTTGAAAGTGCAGCAGCGCGCCCAGCCTTATGCTACCTTCAAACTGCTCTTCAATGCCATTCTGACCTCCGCCATCGATTCATCCCAAAATCGGTAACAGGTCCGCGAAAAGGAGGCATTCCGGATTTCCGCTCACGACAGGGGCGGTGGTCAGATGGCGCCGAAAACTCGGGATGCCCCCGTTCCGGCCAATTTAGCAGTTTGACTTTTTTGCGCGGCCGGTGTGAAATAGAGGCGTTAAGCAGTCACTATTCCTTGCATTATCTCACACAGGCTCAAGAGCAGCGCCGGTAGAGATTTCTTGCCATCCCGGCGTGATACTACGAGGTTTCAAGTGCCGTGCGGACATCCCGCCGGACTCTGCGGAGGCCACAATGAAGCACTCGCATGTTTTTCTCCTTTCGATGATTGTTCCCTTGGCGTTCTTTGTTTTTGGCTGCTCCGGGCAGCCGTCGCAAATGTTCCTCTTGACCCAGGACGCCAGAAACCAGGCTACCGCCGAACATGCCGACCAGTTTGCCCCGGATTTTTGGAATCCGGCGGAGCAGGCCTGGCAAGAAGCCAATCGCAAAATTGACGCCAAGAGTTATGGAGAAGCGGACAGATTGCTATTGAAGGCCAAAACCAACTTCGTGAAAGCCCGGGATGTCGCTAAGAGCAAACGTGAGGTCGCCGTTAATTATATCAATTCCATGAAGGAAACCATCACCATAAGGCTCAAGAGTGATTTGAAGGACAATCCTGCGGCCGGCAAGCTTTCGCCTGCCCGCAAGAAGGAATTCGATGCTGCCATAAAGCAGATCGAAGACAGCGTCGCCAAGGTGACCGAGCAGGTCCAGAACGGGCAATATGCCGAGGCCAAATATCTCGTTGATAAGACCGTGAGGGAAGTCTGGGACACTCAACAGGAATTCTTTAAAAAGTAGATCCTGAATTGAGGGACGCGGAGGCAACTATGAACAACTCATTTCGTATTCTGACCACCGCTTGTGTTTTTCTCGTTCTCTTGTGCTATGCCTGCGCTTCACGACCTGATGAACAGATCAAGCTTGCAGCCGACGCAATGAATCAGGCAATGGAGCAGCGTGCCGAACAGTACGCCCCCGGCGAGTGGAAGAGCGCCAAAGAAGCCTGGGACCAGGCTCAGGATCGCCTGGCAAAACAGCAATATGCCTCCGCCGCCACCTCTTTCATTACCGCCAAAGCCCGTCTCACAAAGGCCAGGGACATCGCCAAGGCCGAGCGGGCATCGATGCAGAAACAGGTCCAAGACCTGCAGGCGGGGATCGCGACCAACTATGCCGCCTTCAAAGCTGCCGTGACTCCCGCCCGGCTGGCAGGTGCGGCCAAAAAGGAGTTTCAGGCTGCATGTGATGATGTCGACAAGCGAATCAAGATTGTCGACGACGGGATGAACCAGGGAGATTTTATCGGGGCGAAGAGAGAAGCGCAGAAAACCCTGCAGGCAATCGAATACTTCCAGAAGAAGCTGCTGGGAGGGGCAACCAGAGCCCGCTGAGACAAAGTCGGAACCGGACGCTCGTTTGCGCGGATGGCTGGTTCAGATGAGCGCCGGGATGAGCAAGCAGGCGCAATGGATCAGGATCGGGGGCAGGAGGCTGCCGGAGCGTTCGCGCGCGATTCCGCAGAAAATGCCGAACAGAACCGCGGCGATGCCGGTCACCAGGCCCGTCGGCACAGTGGAAGCCTGGAAGGGAACCAGCGTCCAGAACGCGTAGACTACGCTCGATATCGCCACGGGCCACGACACATACCAGCGCCCGCCGGTCTTCTGAGTCGCAAAGACCTGGGCCAGGATCCCGTGCACCGTCCCTCGAAAGAGCAACTCCGCCGAGACAGCGAACACCAGGATCGTGAGCATCTTGCCGCCGGTCGCACAGTTCAGCAAGGTCGGGCCCGGTGAGAATGCCGCCGTGAACCACTCACCCCCTGCCAGGCTGGCGATCGCCGCGCCCGGGACAAGATACAGCCAGTCAAAACCCGAGGGGAGGCGCAATCCATATTCGCCCCACTTGTCCCATGGCAGCAGCAAGACGGCAAGATTCAAGCTCCCCAGCACTGCAGCGTAGAGGCCCGTTCTTTCCACGAATACATCTGCCAGCGCAGGGAACGGCCGGCGCAGAAACCCGTGCAGCGCTATGACACTCACGGCAGCGATCAAAACAATCAGGCTGGCAGCAAGCGCCTGTACTATGCTTGCCGCGGTATGGGCGCGACTGGGCCTCCGGAATGGCGTGCCACAAATTTCGATGATCTGCTCGGCGGCCAAGCCTGAGCCCGTAAGGCGCGGCGAGCCGCCGATTTCCTCCGAACCGCCCCAACGATTGCCGGAGCGGGGCCCTCCCACTGCCGGATCCGTCGCGTTGAGCCTCTCATAGATCGCTTCCAGACTGACCGGAAGAAAGTGGTTGACACGCCGCAACGTGTAGGCTGAATCGTCCTTCTGCAGCAGGATGATTCCCAGGCGTTCTCCGTGAAGGCGGCGCAGGTGCTGCTCCACTTCGTAGATCCCGGCCTCAGACCGGCAGGCGATGACCAGCCAATGATCTGCGATTGTGGCATGCGCCAATTCCTGGACTTCCAGTGTTTTTTCGAAATCCAGAGACGAGTAGACCAGGTTGTCGATCTCGCGCAGCACCTCGAGTGTATAGCTCAGGTAATCGACATCGTGCCACCGCCCCTCGCGTTTCAGTTCCACCTCGCGCGCGCGCAGACGTTCGAGCTGGGCGAAGGTGTCGAGGTACAGTCTGGGTGGGAAGGCGACCAACTCCTGCATTTCCAGACCATGCGCGTCGATGGCACCCTGCAGGCGCACGAGCGGCATGACGGTCTGCCGGAACACCGGATTCTCATCGTTCAGGCGGATGTGGTTGAGCAGGACCCAGATTGCGAGCACGGTGTCGAGATCCGGCTCGTTTGCATAAATCGTCCAATCGCGCTTGCGCAAGTCAAGTCCCATGCGCACCAGAACCATGGCCTGCTCGCACGTGGCCAGCGTGAAGTCTCGCACGCAGCCCTCATGATGGTCGAGGTTGAACACCTGTTTCTCGCTGTCGATAAACGGCTCGGCTTGCGCGGCCCCGTCGAGGAAGATCGACCCTGGGGGTGATTTGCGCGCTGCCGCCGCATTGACGCTGGAGCCTCGCTCCACGCGCACCTCAAGAGTGGGCGCTTCCACGCACACGAGTACGCGGCCTTTCTCCTGCTCTCTGATCGCATATCGTTCCGGCAACCCGCCGGGCCGTTCTCCCTGGGCGCCCGGCATGGAGGATTTCAGAACTCCGCCTGCGGCATCTGCCAGGCGCCGCGGACCCCGCTTGCTTTCCCCGAGACCAGCAACCTCGTCGCCGACGTCAGACTTTTTCATGCAGTGATTGTACCAGCAGTTGGCATCTGGCAATAAGTAGTGGGCACCGCCTACTGGCTTACGATCCATCCGTCCGATAATTGTATGATTTTGGAGCCGTAGGAGGCGTTCCTTTCCGAATGGGTCACCTGGATGATCGTTGTCCCCTCGTCATTGAGCTTCCTGAAGAGATCCATGATCTCTTTGCCCTGACTGGAGTGCAGATTTCCTGTGGGTTCATCTGCCAGAATCACCTTGGGGCTGGCAATGACGGCCCGGGCGACCGCGACCAGTTGCTGCTGCCCGCCGGAGAGTTGGGTGGGATATAGGTCTTTTTTGCCCACGATCTGGAACCGGTCCAGCACGTCGCACACGAGGCTTTCCCGCTCCTTCCTGGCGAGGTTACGATAGGAGAGGGGAAGATCCAGGTTTTCATAAACCGTCAGGTTATCCAGCAGGTGATAGCTCTGGAACACGAATCCGATGTTACGCTTGTGCAGATCGGCCCGCTCCTTCTGTTTGAGCTTGTGCACGGGAACGTCCGTAAAGTAATACTCCCCGTTCCACGCACTATCGTACATTCCCAGGATGTGCAGAAGCGTGGACTTGCCGGCTCCTGACGGACCCATGATGGATATAAACTCGCCTTCCTTCACATTCAGGTCGATGCGGCGCAGCACCCAGGTTTTTGTGATACCGTGTTCAAAATATTTTTCGACGTTCTGCAGCTTGATCATGGCAGCTTAATGCTCCGAATAGGTATCGGAGTTTATCACTTCGTTGCTGCTTCCTACAACCTCAGGATGTCGGTTTGCGCGTGCTTGACAACAAAGGGGGAATCCCACAGACTCTGCCACGTTTCACCGCGCGTCCTGATACGAAAGGAAGATCATGGCTTACCTCCAGTTTATCGGCGGATCTCAGACCGTAACCGGATCCAAATACCTTGTTGACACGGGCAAAACACGTTTTCTGATGGATTGCGGCATGTTTCAAGGCTCCAAGGAATTGCGGCTGCGCAACTGGGACAAGCTTCCAGTCCAGCCCTCAACCCTCGATCACATTTTCCTGACGCATGCCCACATCGATCACATCGGCATGCTGCCTGTGTATGTACGGGAAGGCTATCAGGGGCCTGCCTGGAGCACCCCGGAAACGCTGGAGCTCACCGAAATCAACCTGGCCGACGCCGCGCACCTCCAGGAAGAGGACGCGCGGTTTGCCAACAAAAAGGGCTTTAGCAAACACAAGCCCGCCCTCCCGCTTTACACGCTGCAGGATGCCGAGCGCTGCGTGCCGCACCTGCGTCCTCTGGAATACGGCAAACCACTCCAGCTTTCCGATGGTTCGCGTGTCCAGTTCCACGATGCCGGGCATGTTCTGGGATCGGCGATTGTGGAAGTGCAAGTGGCGGCCGGAGACGGCAACTGCACATCGATCGTGTTTTCCGGAGATCTGGGGCGCTACCACGCACTCATCGATACCGATCCATTTGCGGTCGAACGCACGGACTATCTCCTGGTTGAATCCACGTACGGGAACCGAAGGCATCCCCAGGAGGATGCTCCCCACGAACTCGCAGAGGTCATCAATAACACCGCCCGACGAGGCGGCTCCCTCGTGGTGCCCGCCTTCGCTTTGGCCCGGACCCAGATCCTGCTTTACACCATCCGGGACCTGAAAGCCAAAGGGATCATTCCTGACCTGCCGGTGTATGTCGACAGCCCGATGGCGATCTCAGTGACCGAGCTTTATTGCCGGCATATTGAAGACCTCAGCGCGGAGGCACGCGAGGTCTTCAGGGCTACCGGGAAATGCCCCATTCTGTGCCCGAATCTCCAATTCGTCCATACGCCCCAGGAATCTCAGGAGCTCAACAGCCTGCACTATCCCTGCATCATCATCTCGGCCAGCGGCATGGCCACAGGCGGTCGCGTGCTGCATCACCTCAAATACCGGCTGCCCGATGCGCGCAATACGATCCTATTCGTGGGCTTCCAAGCCTATGGCACGCGCGGGCAGATTCTCAAAGATGGGGCCCGGGAGATCAAAATCCACGGGGAGCAGATCCCGGTACGCGCGCAGATCCATGCCATCGAATCATTCTCGCGCCACGCGGATTCGGCTGAGATTTTGCGCTGGCTGGGCAGCTTCCGGGAGCCGCCAAAGCACACGTACGTTGTTCACGGTGAGGCTGAATCCAGCGCGGCGCTGGCGGAAGCTATTCGCAAGCTCGGCTGGAAAGTCAGCGTGCCCGAGTACCTCAGCACGGTCAAAATAAAATGAGCAGAAGGTCATGGAATGCGCGAAATTTTTCGTGTATTTCGCACATTTCGAGGTTCAAAATGAATCGGGGTTACTTATCAACGCTTGAAGAACGGATCCGATGAAGAATCTCACGTTTGATTTCTCCGGGACCGGTGCAGGCCCGCTGGTGCTCGATGTCGAAACCCAGTACCTCAGCGATGAGGTTCCCGGCGGCTGGAATTCCGTCGACAAGTTTCGCATCGCGCTGGTTGTCACCTGGGATCAGCAGAGCGGCTCGCGCGTATGGTATGAAGAGGATGCCCGGCAGCTGTTACAGGAGGCGGAGAAGTTCGATCCCATCGTCACCTTCAACGGCGAAGGATTCGACTTCAGGGTTCTGAGCGCCTATGGGCCGGTGGATGTGCTTTATCGCAAGAGTAAGGATATGCTGGCGCTGCTCAGCAAAAAGCTGGGATTCCGTGTCAAGCTTGACTCTCTGGCCCAGGCAACGTTGGGTCACGGAAAGACCGGGTCCGGCACAGAGTGCGTCACGTGGTGGCGCTCGGGAGATCCTGTTCTGCGGCAGAAGGCGATCGATTATTGCAGGATGGATGTCGAGCTCACCAGGGATATCTATTTGTTCGGCAAGGAGCGCGGCTACCTGTTGATCGACGACGCCCGCCAGAACACCCGGCGCCGTGTTGAGGTTTCCTGGTAGGGTAACGGCCGGAATGACACCCATCCGCTTCATTCATACCTCCGACATACATCTCGACACCAGCTTCTCAAGTGCCGGCTTTCCCTCCCGCCTTGGGGATCGCAAACGGGAAGCGATCCGGGGAACCTTTCGCCACATCCTGGAGGATGCCCGCCGCGAAGCCGTCGACCTGGTGCTGATTGCCGGCGATCTGTTCGAGCACGACCGTGTCACGCCCGACACGATCGAGTTTCTGAAACAGCAGTTCGAAAGCCTGGGCCCGATCCCGGTCTTCATCGCGCCCGGCAACCACGATCCCTGTCTGCGGGATTCGCCCTACTGCGAGGAGGCCTGGCCCAGGAACGTTCACATTTTCCAGGAAGAAGAGTTCCGTTCCGTCGAACTGCCGGGAAAGGGAGTCCGGGTTACAGGCTTCGGTTTCAACCGCACCCAGCTTCAGGAACATCCCTTTCTGAAGCTTCCGGTCCTGCCCGGAGACGCCTGGAATCTGGTACTTGCCCACGGCTCCGATGTCGGCGGTGTCCCGGCAGGGAAGACGGCTCACGGCCCGTTTACCATCGACGAGATCGCAGGCAAGAACGTGATCTACTGCGCCCTTGGGCACTACCACCAGCAACGGCCGGTAGCGAACCCACTCGATGCGACCCAGGTCTGGTATTGCGGCATTCCTGAAGGGCGGGCCTGGGACGAGGAAGGGAGTTGTGGGTACTTGCTGGGAGAGATCGGCGACGGCGGTGCACTTTCAGTGAAGTCTTGTCCTACGAATCAGTACCCGTTCGCCACCATCACTTTGGACTGCGATGGGTATGCTACCCGGGAGCAAATCGTCGACGCTCTTCTCGGGCTCCGCGGCTCCGCATTCGATGCCAAAACCATCCTGCGCGTGCGCCTGGAGGGCTCGGTCGACCCCAAGCTCGATCTGTCGACAGCCGAGATCGAAGAGAGGCTGGCCGGAGAGGCACTGCACATAGTATGGGAGGATCGGACCTCGCCCGCCCTCGACTTTGATGCTCTAGCCAAGGAACGGACACTCTGTGGATACTTTGTCCGTTCCATGAACCAGCAGATCGGCGTTGCGCCGGTCGTGGAACGTTCCGTGCTGGAACGCGCCCGGCTCTATGGCGTACAGGCACTGCTGGGGCGGGAGGTGCGCATCCGGTGAACCTGCTCCGCTGCAATATCCAGGGTTTCGGCAGGCTGGCCCACCTGACGTTTTCTTTTGCCGGCGGTCTGAACGTAGTGTACGCCGCCAATGAGGCTGGAAAATCCACACTCCAACGCTTTCTGATGGCTCTGCTTTACGGACAACTGCGCGCCGATGTGAAAGCGCAGCGCCGTCTCGATGCCTGGGTGGAGCAGTACCGGCCGTGGCGGGCGTCTGATTATGGCGGCACCCTCTGGTGCTCCCTGGCGAACGGCCGCGAGTTGGAAATCCACCGTACCTTTGGCCGGGATGAGAGCCGGTTTGAAGTCCTCACCACCAGCGGCGAAGATATCTCGCGCCAATATGAAATTCAGAGAAACGGCGAAGTGATCTTCGCTGCTTCCCATCTCGGATTGGCCAAGGAGTTGTTCGAGTCGGTTGCGGTCGTCCGGGAGAGCGAGACCGCGGAACTCAAGCACCGCGAACCACTGCGAGACCGCATTGCCAATCTTGCCCAATCCGGCGATGAGAAACTCTCCGTGCGCCTGAGCCTCGTCAAGCTGGAGGAGGCGCTGGAGGCGGTCGGATCGGAGCGCGCTCCCACGCGGCCGTACAAGCAAGCACTGGACCGCCTCCAGGAGTTGAAGGAAGAACGCGACGAACTGGAAGCTCTGCGCCGGCAGTGCCAGGCCTGGATCCGTGAAAGGACGGAACTGGGGAGCGAGATCGAGCGCCTGGAGCAGAACCTGCACGCGGCCAGGCGAGGCGTAATCGATGCCCGCTGGCGGGAAGCGCGCCTGCGCGTGCGCACGCTCGAGGAGATCGATGATGAAATCCGCAACCTGGGCGCGGAGATCCAATCCCTGGGCGCCAATCCTGACTTCCCCGTGCACCGCCTCGACGAACTGAACCGGCTGGCAGCCGACCGGGACAATGAGGAACGGCGCCTGGAAGAGCTGCGCCAACAGAAACAGGAAGCCGGGGCCCGGCACGAGCAGGGTGAAGCAGTGCTTCGAAATCTGGCTTCCTATGCCGCCTTGCACCAGAGCATCGAGCCGGAAAAGATCACAGAGTGGTTCGTCAACTATCTGAGCCTGTCGAGGCAGAGAGATGAAATGCAGCGCACCACGAACCGGCTGCTCGACGAAACGGCCGCCATCCACCACAGGCTCGAGACGCTGAGCCCGGCGCTGCGGGATGCAGGGATCGATTGGGAGCGCAAAGCACTCCAGGCCGCGGACGAAGAGCGCGCCGCCTCTCAGCAGAGCGCGGTCCTGGTGGAGAGAGTCGCACAGGGGAAGGCAGAGCATGTCCGCATCAAAGGCAGAGCCAGGCGCCAGGGCTTGCTCGCAGGAATCGCGCTCACCGGCCTTCTGGCGGCAGCTGCCGCAGGTTTCGCCGGAATCCTGCCATCCTCATCCGGACTTGCTCTTGCCGCAGGGCTGGGTGTGCTCGGCGTGACACTGCTGATGATGGCCTCAAAGTCGAGGGGCGCGGCACAGCAGGCAAGGCAGGCGTTCGAGGCCCTGGATGCCGGCCTGAACCGGCTGCGCGAGCAGGCAGATGCGGCTCAGAGCGAGATGCGCCGGGCAGTGACTGACTCCGGATTTGAGAAAGTCGAGGACTTCCTCGCCGCCGCCCGGCAGGCAATTCTGGACCGCCAACGGCTGGGCGATCTGGCACACAGCGTCAGCGATGCCGAGCAGCAGCGCAACCGGATCCAGGCTGAGGCGGAAGCAGTGTACATCCACCTCAAGGAATGTCTGACAAAAGCCGGGTTGAGCTGCGCCCCTGGGAACCTCAAAATCCCGGTCGACGCCTTGAGGGCCAATATGCGACGTTATGCCGAAATCCAGGCTGCTCAGCGGCGTCTGGCCCTCGCAATGGACGCCCTCCGCGTTGACGAGGAGAGTGTGGCAGCCCGCGCCGCCAGGATCAGTGCCGGCATCCAGAACATCCTCACGGAAGGCGGTGTCGATTCTCCAGACGCGTTCCGGCAGGCCTGCCAAAACTGCCGTCGGTTGCTGGAACTGCGCGCCAGGGAGGCGTCCCGCGCCCGCGAATTCGACCGCCTGCGAGGCACTTTCACTTTCGACCAGTGGAAGGCGCGCCTCGATGAATTGCAGGGGCTGCGGGGCGGCGATGGAGAAGGTCCCCTGGCAAACGGATCTACCCGGAAACCGCCGTACCTCCCCTATCTCCCGACAGTGGAGGAGGCGGAACAGGAAGAGAAGCGCAATGCAGCGATTCTGGGGGCCAAGAGGGAAGAACATGCTCGCCTTGTTGAAAGGGTCCGGCAAGCTTTCCACAACTACCGCTCCCCGGCGGAAATCGAGGAAGACCTCGCCGGAGCTGAGCGGATCGTCCAGAGCCTCACCCTGAACCGCACGGCGCTCACCCTGGCTCTGGAAGGTATCCGTAGCCTCGCGCGTTTGCAGCAGGAGGTGTGCGCTCCGCAGTTGAACCGCGCGGTGGAGGAGCGGTTTCTTCAGATCTGCCCCGATCGCTACGAAGAGGTGAAAATCGACCCTGACTTCAGGATCCAGGCACGCGAGAAGGGAACCGCGGAATTGCGCCCTGCGGAAAGCCTGAGCCGGGGTACGCAGGATCAACTCTATCTCGCCGTGCGCTTCGGCGTGCTGGAACTGCTGGGAAACAGGCACGAGCCGTGTCCCTGCCTGCTTGACGAGCCCTTTGTCGCCTATGATCACGAGAGGATGTGCGCCGCGTTCTCCATCCTCGAGCAGGAAGCCGGCCGGCGCCAGTTGATCCTCTTCACCTGCCGCGAAGATGTTCGCGCCCAGGCGCTCCTCCACGGCGCCTCCCTGATAACAATTTAGAATCAAGAGTGTTGTCTGGGAAGGGCGCTCGACCGATAATGGACTCAAGCCGATTACGGAGGTCATATGCCGATCTATGACTACATCTGCAAAAAATGCGACAAAAAGTTCACGGCCATACTGGCATTGTCCGAGTATGAAAAAAAGAAAGCAAAGTGCCCGGAGTGCGGCAGCAAAAAGGTCGAGCAGGAAATCCAGCCGTTCTTTGTCGTGACATCCAAAAAGAGCTGATCGAATTCCATTGCGCAGTGGCGGCGAGCCGCCACTCCCTGGAGTTTATACATTCAGTTGGTGAGGCCCAAAGGGCCGCCATTGAATAGAAGTATCCTGGCGGGAATGCTCGTCGCCCGGAACTGTCGGGCAGCTAAATGAAGGCTGTTCAAGGCAGCCACGAGTGGCACGAATTTCACGAATGTGAAACCGGTGCCATTCGTGGCTGCTTTTGCTTTTCAATAGGATTTTTAGAACAGGCTGCCGTGTTTTTTCCTCAGGCTTCGGATAACTGGGCATTTTTGCTTTACGCGCGGGACGGTTGCATAATTAGTATTGGCACCCGGCGAGGAAAGCTGGACGGCTCGGGCCTTCCCAGGTGCTGAAGGGGGAAAGGAGCAGGAAAAATGAAGTGTTTCCTGTTGTCGGCTCTGCTTTCGCTTTGCATGTCGAGCCTTGGCGCATTTGCTGCACAAGAGTCCCCTGCTGCCGCCCCCTCGAAGCAGAAGGCACCTGGTCCCCTGCTGCATAGGATCACGGACGTGATTGTCTCTGCTGCCGGCACCAGCCTGGCGATCAAGACAAGCAACGGCAAAGAGATGACGTTTGGTATGGACAACAAGACCACCAGGCCCGCAGAGCTCAAGACCTGCGACAGGATCCGGGTTTAATACATGATTGAAAACGGCAGCAGCGTGGCCTCGAAGATGATGATGCCCACGACGCACGCAACCAGGACGAAAAAAGGAAAACACAAGATCAGCTGATTCGGTCCGGGGGGACCGGATTCACCTCGGTCCTGCCCCATAAACGCTTATGTCCACATACCTTAATGGCTTTACCCACTTGTCAGCCGCACGAAGTCGACGATCCAAAGACAAACCCAGGAAGCGCCGCTGGCTCGGCCATTGGGTGCCCAATTGGGCGGGTCACGGGCACGCCGAATCGCTGGAAGCGGTCCGGGTTCACGTCTATCACCCCAGAGGATCATTCCGATTCTGGCTGTGGATGGTGGTCCTGCTGGTGACTACCGGGGCGGTGGTTCATGAGGTCAACACTTCGACCTTGCAAGCCCGGATTCTCAGCTCCTACTCGAGCAAGCTGGTCTACGAAGTGAAGCCCGGGCCCGCCCAACGGATTGTTTTTCCTAAAGATGGGCCCTTCGACGTGCGCCGTGGCTATACGCGCATCCCGAAGTTCGAACGCCGATTGCAGAGCGAGGGGTTTGTCATCCACGAGCAGTCGAACTTTTCAAAGGAACTGGCGCGGATTGCTGCCTGGGGGATCACTCCCCCTTACCGGGAACCTGCTGATGTCGGGCTTACCATCAAAAGCGCCGACGGCGCTCTTCTGTATAGCGCAATCGCCGGAGACCGGTCCTTCCTTGACTACGAAAACATTCCGCCAGTCCTGGTAGCCTCGATTCTCTTTATGGAGAACCGCGAGCTGAGCGAGAAACCGCGCGACGTTGAGAACAATCCCGTGATTGACTGGCCGCGCCTGGGCAAGGCCGCGGCTACTTATGTGGGGAGGAAACTGCGGCTGCCCGTGCGGCTGGAAGGGGGCAGCACGCTGGCAACCCAGATGGAGAAGTTCCGCCACTCGCCATCCGGTCGGACCGACTCGGGAATCGAAAAACTCAAGCAGATCTTATCCGCCAGCCTCAAAGTTTACCGGGAAGGCCGTGACACCAGGAACGCCCGGCAGCAGATCGTGGTCGACTACCTGAACTCCATGCCGCTGGCTGCCGTCCAGGGATACGGAGAGGTCCACGGCCTGGGCGACGGCCTCTATGCGTGGTTCGGCCTCGAACTCGGCGATGTCTGCCGCGAACTGGAGAGCCCCGACTCTCCCGTCGCTCAGGCCAGGGCATTCAAGTATTTGATTACGCTGCTGGCATCGGTGCGCGCGCCCGCCTACTTTCTGGTCCAGCACCGCGATGAGCTGGAAGCGCGCGTGCGTTATTACGGCAAGCTGATGGAGAAGGACGGGCTTATCAGCCACGAGCTGGCTGAAAACCTTAAAAATGTTACGATCAACTATTCGCCCCGCGCCAGGACTGCAGTCGACGATTTTTCCCCACAACGGAAAGCTGCCAGCAGCATTCGCATCCACCTGTCGAACGTGCTTGGCGTGCCGAGCCTCTACGATCTGGATCAGCTTCATTTGGATGTGGACACCACGCTTGACGACTCCGTGCAGAATGAGGTGCTGAAGGTTTTCGAGCAGCTCAGAGATTCGAACTTCCTCGGTTCTCATGGCCTGTACGGGAAAAGGCTGCTGTCTCAGGGAGATGATCTCGACAAGGTAACCTACAGCTTTCTGCTGTTCGAAAGTCTGCCGCAGGGAAATGTACTGCGCGCCCAGGCGGATAACCTGGACGCTCCCTTCGACATCAATGAGGGCGTGAAACTGCAGCTGGGAAGCACGGCCAAACTGCGCGTCCTCGCGCACTACCTCGAGCTTATGATGGCGCTGCACAGCGAACTCGTCCCCCTCGACGCCAAGACTCTGGAGCAACGGGCCCGGCAGGCGCGCGATCCAATCACGCACTGGGCTACGGAAACCCTGAGCCGCGGGCCGGGATTGAGCATTGAAAAGTTTCTTGAAATGGCGATGAATCGAACTTATTCCGCCAGCCCGTTCGAGACCTTTTTCACCGGAGGCGGAGCTCACAATTTCGAGAACTTTGATCCGGACGACAATGAGCGCACGCTGACCATTCGTGAGGCAACGCAGCACTCCACCAATCTCGTGTTCATCCGGCTGATGCGCGACATCGTACGCTTTCACGAGGCACGCTTGCCTTACAACACGGATCAGGTCCTGAACAACCTCAACGATCCGGTCCGGCACCATCTGCTGCAGCAAATCGCGGACGACGATGCGCGCGCAAGGCTCGCGGGATTCTATGAGACCTACCACGGCCTAAAGCCGGATGCGGCCATTCCAACCTTGCTGGGCTCGCGCGCGGCCAGCGACCGGCATCTGGCCATGCTGTTTTTCGCCTGGTATCCCGAGGCTCGCATCCAGGATCCCGAGGGGCAGCTGGATCGCTGGCTTCGCGCCCGAAAAGTGGCGGAGTCACCCGAACAGGTCGGCCGCCTGGTCCGCGCCTACGGCAGCTCCCGCTTAACCATTGCGGATTACGGCTACCTGTTGGGGAAGCACCCCCTCGAAGTCTGGATCGCCGGAGAGCTCGTGCGTGATCCTGCGGCTTCCTGGCGTGATCTGCTCGACCGCAGCACCGTGGCGCGGAAGATCTCTTCGGCATGGCTGTTTCAGACTCGGAGCCGCGGGGCGCAGGACCTGCAGTTGCGGATCCGATTCGAAGAAGATGCATTCGAGCGCATGACACCTTACTGGCGGCGCCTGGGATTTCCTTTCGATCATCTGGTTCCGTCCTATGCAACGGCGATCGGCAGTTCCTCGGACCGCCCGGCGGCTCTTGCCGAGCTGATGGGAATCATCGTCAACGACGGCTTGCTCCGCCCGACACTGCGCTTCGAAGACCTGAAGTTCGGTGCGCGAGGCCCGTACGAGACCGTGTTTACAGGCGCTCCCGAGAAAAGCGAGCGGGTTATGGCTGAACCGGCGGCTCGCCTCTTACGCCAGGTTCTGTCGGAAGTCGTCGACAAGGGGACTGCCATCCGCGTTGCAGGTGCTTTCGTCGGTCCGGACGGCAAGCGCATCGCCTTGGGCGGTAAAACCGGATCGGGGGACAATCGTTTCGTTGTGGTCGGCCGCGGAGGCGTCAAGCTGTCATCGCGCGCGGTGAACCGGACGGCTACTTTCGTATTCTATGTCGGGGACCGGTATTTCGGCGTGATCACCGCCTTCGTCGATGGCAAGGCCGCCGACAGCTACAAGTTTACAAGTTCTCTGCCGCTCGCAGTGTTGCAGCTGCTCGCCCCGGCCATCGAGCCCCATTTGTTCAAAGCGGTTTCTCAGGTGCCGGGGCCGCAGACTGACTAAAAGTACAAGATAACTGCCTCGAGCCTCAACAGCTCAGCGCAGGGGACGCAGGGCGTTTCTTGCCTCGACTCCGAGCTCTCCACCCCCTCTCCGTTGAGCTATTGCTTTTCAATAGGATTTTCGAATCAGCCGGGGCTCTGCAATCGAGTGCAGTCAGCACGCCGGGCGTCGACTGCTTGCCGGTTACTGTCTGAGGAGATTGCGGGCTATAAAGAGCAGGTTGGCGGGGCGCTCGGCCAGACGCCGCATGTAGTAAGGGTACCAGCGCACACCGTAGGGAATATAGACCCGCATGTTGTAACCCTGCAGCGCAAGTTGCTGCTGCAGGTCGCGGCGGATTCCGAAAAGCATTTGTAATTCGAAATGGTCCTTGGGAATGTTTTTCTCTCGCGCGAACTGCCGGGTGGCGTCGATCATGGCTTCATCATGCGTGGCGATGCCGTGGCGGAGGCCGCTTGCCAGCAACAGCTTCATCAGCCTCACATAGTTCGCATCGGTGTCGCGTTTCTTCCGGAAGGCCACGGTCGCCGGCTCCAGGTAGGCGCCTTTGCACAAGCGGATCTCGACTCCGTTCTCGATCAACCTGCGTACGTCATCTTCGCTCCGATAAAGGTAGGCCTGGATCACTGTACCCACATTTGCGGTCTCTCGGTGAGCCTGAAGCACGATGTCGAGGGTGCGCTGCGTGTAGTTGCTGTCCTCCATGTCGACGCGGACGAAGTTGCCCAGTTCGGCCGCGCGCCGCAGGATCCCGATCAGGTTTTGCCGGCAAAAATCGGTGCCGAGATCAAGGCCGAGCTGCGTCAGCTTGACGGAGACATTACAGTCGACCTTCTCGGTATAGATCCGATCGAGCAAGCCGATGATCTCCCCGGTGCTTCTCAGGGCGTCTTCCTGTGAGAGCGTATTCTCGCCGAGCAGGTCCAACGTGGCTCTGATCCCTTGGAGGTTCGCCTCGCGTGCCGCGCGAATCGCGTCATCAATCGTCTCGCCCGCGACAAAGCGCCATGCTGTCTTCCGGAAGATCTTGAAACGCAGCATGAAGTTCTTGAAGGATTCGCGGTGGGACAAAAACAGTAGGATCGCACGCATCTCGAGTCATCCTCCATGACCATCGAGCAAGTCACCGGGGCTATATTACCGCAGAGATTGCGGAAGATGCAGAAAAATAGGGGCTCCGATTTCGTTAAGGTTATCCCCGCATCCCTGATAACATCTACCTGCTCATCAAGGGAAACAGGCACTGCCGCAGCCTGCTTGGTGTGTTGTGCGGTTTGTTGAGGGAAAGAAGGTGCTGGTATGGAAGAACGAGTGGCTCTGATCACCGGTGGGGCGCGCGGCATTGGCCGCGCCGTAGCCACTGCCCTTGTGGAGCGCGGCTGGGCGGTGGCAGCATCCTATCGAACGAGTGAAGAGCAGGCCAGGTCTCTCGAGGCCGAACTGAAGGGTATGGGGGGCCACGCCCTGGCCCTGCAGGCCGACGCATCCGATCCCGCCTCGGCTGAGGAACTGGTGCGGCGGGCCGAGTCGGAGTTCGGCCGGATCGACGCCCTTGTCAATTGTGCCGGCTCCTATCACCGCACACCCGTGCTCGAGGAGAGCATCGAGGGATGGCACTCCATGTTCAACGACAACCTCCATACGGTGTTTTATCTCAGCCGCACCGCGGCGCCCGGCATGATCGGGCGGAACTGGGGCCGCATCATCAACTTCAGCATCGCCAAAGCCGATCAGCTTGTCGGCCAGCCCTTCATTACGGCGCACTATATCGCCAAGGTGGGCGTACTCATCTTGACGCGGTCGCTCGCCAAGATTCTGGCGCCGCACGGCATCACCGTGAACTCGATTTCGCCCGGGTTCATCCAGACCGACAGCCCACCGCAGCAGGAGTTCGCGCAGCTGACCAAGAACATCCCAGCCGGCTATGTCGGCAGCCCCCGGGATGCAGTCTCGATCGTATGCTTTCTGCTGTCGGAAGAAGCCCGCTACATCAATGGGACCAACATCCACCTGAGCGGCGCCTGGGGCATCTGATCTATTTTGGATTTTGGATTGCGGATTTTGGATCCAAGCCCCGGCCGAAACCCGTGCACCCCTATCTTCCCGGTCCCAGACCAGCTTGATGCTTCTGGTCTGAGGTCGGATTTCGGAAGTCTGCTATCGAGGGCGATGAAGCAGGGTCACCAGGTCGGCGAAGAGAGCGAAAGCGGTCTGTTCGACGGTTGGGTTGTTTTCGACGATGGCCAGTTCCCGCATGGTATCCGTGTTGAGGATCAGGATGTTGCTCAGGCCTCGAATCGCAGCCAGCGGATCGAAAATCTCCAACTCTTCCGGCGCCACCTTGCCGATGATTTTCCCGCCTTTTCGATACGCCCTGGCAACCAGGCGGATGCGCCTGTCCCTGCGCACAGCGGCCCGCACCAGCTTCCCGGTGCTCTCCGAAATCCCCTCTCTCCGGATGTCCTCCGGCTTGGCGGTCCCACCCATCAGGGCCTGGATGAGGATTGACAGTTTTGCCGCCGCATCCCAGCCTTCGATGTCAAGCGCTGGATCGGCTTCGGCAATCCCCTGCTTCTGGACATAGCTCAGCGCCCCTTCGAAGGAGGCGCCCTGCTCCAACTGGGTGAGGATATAGTTCGTAGCGCTGTTCAGAATTCCATGGAGTGAGCGAATGCGGGTTGATGGCAGCGTCTGCCGGACCAGGTTGAAGACGGGCGCTCCGTCCAGCACCGTCCCCTCGTACAGGAAACCGACGCCGCGCTGGCGCGCAAGGCGGGTCAGGGGGCGGAAGTGCGTCGCCACGGGCCCCTTGTTTGCAGTCACCACATGCAGACCGGCCTGCAACGCTTCCCGGATGTAGGTTGCGGCAGGCTCGCCGCTGAGATCGAACACACTCGTTTCAAAGAGCACGTCCGCTCCGCACTGGCGGACGAAGTCCGTGTTGGAGGAGCAGGCGGGGCCGTCATGATAGCGGTCGAGGCTGAATTCGCGCTTCCAGGAGCGCAGCATCTTCTGCGCGGGCAGACCATTGTGATCGATGGCCATGCCATGGTTCCGTGTGGCGATACCGGTGACCTTCCATTCCAGGCCAAACTCCCGATGCAGCCAGGCGCGGCGGTGCAGCAACAGGCGCATGAATGCGCGCCCGACCGAGCCGAAACCAAGAAACGCGAGGTTGATCTGCAGCAATTCCTCAGTCATCACACCTCATCCGGAACTTCAGGGATAGTCGCCTCTGTCCCCGAACTGAAGGGACGGCTTTCACAAGGACCGTTTCCCCAAAAGTTTGGGACATCGCTTGCTGTCCCGACTGGCGCTTAATTAAGTAAAGGGCCTATCCATTTGACTCAGGTAGCCATCTCGGTCCAATGCGCTCCAGGTTGGCGCGAGAATCGCACTCAGAGGCTCCTGGGCATCAAAGCAGCGTCGGTATGGCACAGACCACCAGTCCTGCGTCTGCGGGCCCACTCAGGGCCGACTGACGCGCAATTACAGAACCGAACCTGAGTCACCTGGATAGGCCCTTTAAGTAAATAGGGTGCGACCCTGGCGGGCTCAGCCATTCCGGCGAGCCATCGGTTGCTACAATCCCCGCAGCCGTTGGTGTCCGCAACCGTCAGCGTCCGCAACCGTCAGCGTCCGCAACCGTTAGCGTCCGCAGCGGTTGGCGTCCGCAAGCCCTGAAAGGGCGGCCGTAGTTTTCAGCCCAGGGCGCAAGCCCTGGGATAAGACGCAAATGATCGACGAGCCCTGTAAGGGCGATGCAGAAACGCCTGCAATGCCCCGATTGCAGGGACCTTGCATCGCCCTTGCAGGGCTCTCTTTGTTAATGGCCCTCCATTCCCAGGGCTCACGCCCTGGGCTGCGGACTGCGGACGCCCCTTTCGGGGCTTAAGCCCTTGCTCCTGGTACGCTCAAGACGATTCCAATCACCCTTTTTTAAGCGCCATTCGGGACTGTCCCTCAAATCACTTTTTTTTAAGCGCCATTCGGGACTGTCCCTCAAATCATTCTTTCTCTTTCAGGTCAGAAATGACATCGCGCACACGCTCAAGCCCCTCCCGGAGATACTCCGGCGGCGGACCGTAGCCGATGCGCAGATAGTGATCCATGCCGAAGTGATCGCCGGGTACCACCAGCACGCTCTTCTGCTTGAGCAGGCGGTCGACGAGCACGCTGGAATTGACCCGGAGATCGTAGCGCACGTAGGCAATGGCGCCAGCCTTGGGCTCAACCATGCGGAACAGGGAGCCGTGGCTGTTCATCCACGAACGGAACAGCGGGAAATTCTGGCGACAGATGTTGCGAGTGCGCTCCAGGCAACGGATGCGCCCTTCCGGGGAGAGAGCGATGCGAGCCAGGCAGTCGCTGAGCGTGCCGGGCGCGATGGTGGTGTAATCGTGATAAGACCAGGTCTTTGCGATGATGTCTTTCGGAGCGACAATCCAGCCGATGCGCAGGCCTGGCAGTCCGTAGGCTTTCGACAGGCCGTTCGTGATGATGACCCGATCGTACTTTCCCCAGAAGGTCGGCGTCATCCGGCCATCTCTTTCCGAGCCCTGGTAAATCTCATCGCAGAGGATCCAGGCTCCACTTCGGGCTGCGATGCGCACGATCGCGTCCATCTCCATGGCAGTCAGAATTGCGCCGGTGGGATTGTTGGGATTGCACACAATAATCATGCGGGTGCGCGGCGACACCGCGGCCTCAACTTCGGCGAGGTCGGGTGCCCAGTCGCGATCTTCATGCAGGTTGACTTGTTTCACCGCCATTCCGAAGCTGCGGACCATGCCCAGGATCTGCTGATAATTGGGGAGGAGGATGACGACTTCATCGCCGGGCGCCAGCATGGCAAAAACCGAGACGAAATTTGCCTCGCTGCCGCCATTGGTGACCTCGACATGATCCAGCGTGGCTCCGGGATAGTGGGCCGCGATGGTCGAGCGCAGTTCGTCCGTCCCGTTGCTCTGGTTGTAGATCAGCGGCGTGTCCATGAGCCGCTCCAGATAGTCCGGATCGGTGACCAATTCCCGCGGAGACATGGGGTGAACGCTGCTCTCTGAGAGATTGAATTTCACCCGATTCTCCCAGGTGGACTGCAGGCGCTCCATTTCGAATTCGTCCAGCCTCATCGGCGATCTCCTCCTCGCAAAATTGCCTGATCTTACATCAAAGCATGGAAAAAGCAAAAAGCCTCACCACAGTCTCATGCGCCGTCTTCGCACTCAAGCGCACCAAAATTGTGATGTCGGTAGGTTTCCGATGGCCGAAGTGGTCACCTTCACAATGCCCGGTTACCGCACTGGAGTCCGATCGGGACGCCGCCCGGGATCGAACGCCGTCACGGCAGCCGATGAGTCAGGCGCAGACAATCGGAGCAAGGCCGGCGCGGACCCTCAGGGCCGCATCCATTGCTCGCGGAGAACATGTCGATCTTCGGCGACTTTCGCCGCTATCCGGGGGGCGCAGGCGGCACAAAGGTGAGTTGATAGTTGGTTCCGCTAAGCACCGTAATGCTGTAGTTCCCAAAGGCATCCGTCTTTCCAACTGCCGTGAATCCCACGTTGGCGGCGTCTTGGATCGACTGGGAATAGGCGGTGACCACCACATTGGCGATCGGTACGCCCGCGCCATCCTTGACCTGGCCGAAGATGGTTGCACTCCTCGGCAAGTTGGGGATTACGATGTCGAGTGAAGTATTCACCCCCAGGCTCACGGCGCTGGGGCTCAGCGGGTAAGTGACCAGGCTGGCTAAATTCAGTCCCTGCCCGATTGGAACAGTGGCGCTGACTGCGAAGCTCCGGTTCTGCGCCAGAACCGTCTGGTACTGCGCCAAGAGGTTGGCGGTCGCGGAGCTCGTGGCCGGCGCGGCGCAGCAGGCAGGCTGCGTGATTGACGGCGCGGATGTGTCGGTCGCGGTAACGATCGTGCCCGGCGGGATGCTCAGCAGGCCTCCGCCAAGAATGGAGCCCGAGAGCGTCGCGGTGGCAGGGATGGCGTAGTTGCCGGTGCCTGGGCCTCCTCCCACAGTCAGAGAGCCAATGTTGTAAAGCTGCAACGACTCGTTCTGGAGCAGCGCGAACTGGATCGGCGCCCTGCTGACGCCCACGAGATAGTTTCCCGCCGGCAGGACTCCCTGGTAATTCCCACTCGCATCCAGAGTGAATTGACCCTGCCTGGTGTTGTCGGTAGCAGTGAACACGATCGTCGTAATCACTCCGGAAGGCAGGCCATTCAGCCCGGAGACTGCGCCCGAGACGTTGGAAAGCGGGACCGCAGGCAGCGTTATGTCCCTGGTGGTGTCGCCGGAGACCTGGACCGCGTTCGGATCTGCAAACGTCACCGTCACGACACCAACGGATAGGGCACCAGCCGGCTGGTAGCAGGTTGTGAGACTGTAGGTCCCGCCCGGAACCACTATCAGGTACTTGCCTGTCAGTGGGTCGACTTGACCTGCAAAGACATTACTTGTGCCTGCGCTGGCTATGACCTGAATCCCCTGGCCGGCCCCACTGACCGTGCCCGAAAGCTTGAATCCCGGGAGAAGCGTTTCGTTGACTACCACATTGGGGTCGTTGATGAGTGCCGTGATGCCGGTTTCTTTCTTCGACAGCAGCGGCGCGATTGCGGTCTTTCCTGTGGCTGTCCCGGAGGCCGTAGGCAGAGTGGTATAGGAAAGAGGCAAGGTATTCTGGCGCAATGTCAGAGACGCTACTCCCGCGGTTGCAGTGACTGCAACCGATCCAAAGAAATTGCTGGTTCCCGGGAACAGTTGCGAGGCAAATTCCGCCGTATGGCCGTTGGGGGACAGGCTTCTCGTGGCGCTCGATCCGACCAGGAAGCCGCTAGGATCCAGCAACCGGAAGGTCAGAGTCGCGGTTGAGCTGGTCGGATTGAAGAAGGCGACGCCGGTGTCGAAGTTGCCGATGACATCGACGGGCAGCGTCAACGATGTCATTATGGGCGAATCCCCAACACCTGCCTCCGTCTGAAAGGCTCCCTGGGAATCCAAGACCGTGAAAATCCCGGATGCCCCGATAGGCACGCTGGATGTGGATGTGACGGTGGCTGCACCCGTGGCCACGGTGCCCGAACCATCCGTCTGAAGGAAGATCGAGGCGCCGGGACCCAGGGAAAAATTGAAACTCGTGCTGGTGCCCTGGTTCGCAATAGTCACGGGAATTGTCAATGAAAGGGTGACGTTTGCGGGGAGTGTTGAAGAGAGATTAAAAATCAGGAACGATGTCTTGTAGCTCCCACCGCCGTAGGCTCCATTTGCCACATGTGCCAGATTAAGAATCGTTTTGGTCGAAGTGGTCGGCACTGCAGGTAACGAAGTGTAGGAAAGCGGTGTCCCGTTTTGCCGCAGCACAAGCGCCGCAATGGGGACGGAGCTCTGGACCAGAAGTGTGCCTTGAAAACTGCTTATCGAGGGGAAAAGCTGATTGGTGCCAGCGACAAAGCGGGCGATGTGGTAATTACTCTTGAGTGTCAGTGGCGCTCTCAAAACCTCCTGCCCGGATGTATTCCGGAGGATCAATGTAATCGAGGCGTCGACGCCACCGGCGTTGAAAAGCGCCAGGCCGGTATTGAAGAATCCGGTCGTATCCACAGGGAGCACAAATTCCGACAGCGGATTGGAGCTTCCGACTCCCGCTTCGGTCACATAATTTCCATTGGGATCATAGATCGTAAATATCGCCGAAACACCGATGGCTATTGCAGAAGCTACGGTAGCGCTTCCCGTCGCCAGGTTTCCCGAGCCGTCGGTTTGGAGGATGCGGCAGGCGCCGGCCGTCAGTGAGATGCTGAATTGACTGTTGGTGCCGAGACCTGGAATTGTGACCGTCAGAGGATTGCCGTTGTCATCGGTCAACTGCAAAGAGGTTGTGGTATCCGCATCGGTATTGTTGAACAGGATGAATGTCGTGCGGTAACTCCCACCGGCATAGTGGCCCGTGGCCACTTGAGCCAGGAAATACCTGTTCTGCGCATAGGTGCTCTTTGCCATGAAGAGTGCAAGGAATACAGCAACCACGAAGATCTTGGTTCTCATGCAATTTTCCCCCCGGTTCCTGCGTTTCCGGAAAACACAGACCATTGCGGTCAAATACGGATGGGTGAACCTGGAGCGAGCCGGGTTGCTTCAATCAAAGAATCAAAAACCCAGAACACCCCAAAATCCATCTGACGGTCGCTCGAAATGTAAGCTTGAGGAGCGGTGATCCGAGCAACCCAGGTCACAAGCCCGACCCTGCCAACGCTGCGCGCATTCTATGGGGAACGCCCCAGGTAAGAAACTAGGTGGAATCCTAGTCCCGGGAGAAAAATACCCTCGGGATACTTCCCAAACAGTCACGAATGCCACAATTTCACGAATGCGCCATTGGTGAAATTTGTACTACTTACTTACAATCCTCGCCATTTAGGCAAGAACAGCAAAAGATCAACAGAGGTCGCAGAAGTCGCGGAGAAAAGTCATGCAGAAGCGAAAATCCTCTGCAGCCTCTGCGTTGAGGCTTTCGGTTGCGGATATTCCGCACCGCGCCATTCGTGGCTGGCTTTTGCTTGTTTTGGCGACGCACCGGTTACGACGCGAGCGTCTCGATGCGAGTTGCGAGGTCGAAATCTCTCCGGGTGACGCCGCCGGCATCGTGGGTTACCAGCGTGAACGTTACCTTGTCGTAATTGATGAGGATGTCGGGATGATGGTTGATTTTTTCAGCTGCTTCGGCCACGCGATTGACCAGACGGATCACGGACATGAAGCTGTCCAGTTCATACTGCTTTTGGATGCCCTCGGGGGTGGACCTCCAGCCCCGCAGGGCAGCCAGTTTTTGCTTGATTTCATCTTGCAACAAGATCTTCATAACTCACTCCTGCCTTGATTCATTATACCCAGGAGTCAGGAGTCAGGACAGAAGTCCTGGATTTCCATCTCCGAACTCCGACCCGGTCGGAATAGGAAACGGCGGCCACCTCAGGCTGCAATTTGTGCAACCGATTTGTCGCTTGTTTTTCTTCTGACTCCTGATTTCTGGGCTATTGACTTTCACCTAATTTTCACCTATTTTAGAGTCATGATTCTGGTGGGCACGAGCGGGTTTCAGCATCGCGATTGGGGGCGGGTGTTTTATCCTGCAAGCCTCGACCCCGCCCTGTGGCTGAAGTACTACAGCCGTCATTTTGGTTGCTGTGAGCTGACTTTTACGTACTATCGTGTTCCTGAAGTATCTTCGATTCAACAACTTATAAACGAGGCGGGCTCGCTCCAATTCCTTTTCCGCGTTCCGTCCCGGTTGGTGGAAGAACGAGGCGGGGCAGGGGATCTGGCGCAGCGGTTTGTAGCGGCACTCTGGCCTCTGAAGGAGGGCGCCCAATTGGCCGGCGTAGTTGCGCAGTTCGGGCCCGATTTTGGATTCATACGCGACAACTTCCAGCGCCTGTGCCGGCTCAGGGATGCTCTTGCCGGCCTGCCGCTGATAGCGGATTTTTGCTGCCCCGACTGGTTGACGCCGCGCGCCGCCCGGCATCTGGCCGCCGAGCGTATCGCCCTCGCGTGCGTCGACGGCGGCACCAGCCTGACGGATAAGACGTTTTACTGTGCGACGGCGGGCACGGCATATGTGCGGTTTCAAGGGCGGAACCAGTCGCGTTGGATCCAGGGCGACGGATCGGACCGGCACGATTATCTGTACAGCCGGGCGGAGTTGGCGGCGGTGGTGCCGGAGATTCGGCACCTGGAACAGGAGAGTGAGCGGGTGCTGGTGCTGATGAACAATCCGTGGCGCGGCCAGGCCGTGATCAACGCCCGCATGCTCCTGGAATTGTTATAGATTTTGGAATTTGGATTTTGGAATTTGGATTGGAAGAGCTGATTCCATTCCAAAATTAGAGGGGACGATGGCTGAGATCATTCACATCGACATTGCCGCTTTTGCAGTCGCGGTGGAGCGGGTGGTGCACCCGGAACTGCGTCGTCGTCCCGTCGTGGTAGCGCCTGTCGGCCCTTCCCGGTCGGTGGTGACGGCTTTGTCGCCGGAGGCGCAGGAAGCGGGCATCCGCAAGGGGATGATTCTGGCGCGCGCTCTGCGGCGCTGCCGGGACGTGGTGGTTCTGCCTCCCAACGAACCGCTCTATGCGCGGGCGTCGCGCGCTCTCTGCCGGGTTCTGGAAACATTTTCTCCGGTGCTGGAGCCCATGGGCTACGGCCAGGCTTATCTCGACATGACGGGTACGGGACGCCTGTTCGGCCCGCCACGGGATGCGGCCTGGCACGCGCAGAAAGAGATCCGGCAGCGGCTTCACCTCGATGCCGCCCTTGGGGTGGCCTCCAACAAGATGGTCAGCAGGATCGCGGCAGTGGTAACCGAGCCGGTGGGGCTGCAGGATGTTCCGGCGGGAGACGAGTCCGCTTTTCTGGCTCCGCTGCCGGCCGAGTTGCTTCCCGGTGTGGGACCGAAAACGCAGGAGCAGCTCCGGGAGCTCAACATCCGGATTATCCGGGAGCTGGCCGCAATGAGGCTGGATCATCTGGTGCTGGCCTTCGGGCGGCTTGGCTTCATGCTCCACCAGCGCGCGCTCGGTATCGACAACACGCCGGTTTACCCGCCCCGCGCGGTTCCGGCCGTGGAGGAAGAAACCGTGCTGGCTGAGGACAGCAACGATTGGGATCTGTTAAAAGGCGCGCTCTGCGGGTTGTGCGGGCGCGCCGGGGAACGGCTGCGGGAGCAGAAGCAGCGCGCCGGGCAGATGGAAGTGCGCGTCCGGTACTCGGATTATCGAGAAGTCGTGGGCAAGGCGAAGCTTGTCCCGCCGCTGCAATCAACGGCGGTGCTGGCGGCCCGCGCCGGACGCCTGCTCGAGCGGACGTTGGCCCGGCGCACGCGTGTGCGCAGCCTGCATCTGCGCCTGGCCGAGTTGAGCAGCGGTCCTGCCCAGCTGGACCTGTTCGCCGACCCGAAGCTGCTGCGCCAGGCGCGGCTGGAGTCCGCCCTCGACGACCTGCGCCGCCGGTTTGGCGACGAATTTTAGATTTTGGATTTTCGATTTTGGATTTGATCGTTCGCTTCAAATTCAAAATCCAAAGCACGCGGGGGTCCTGATGACCGAAACGGAGTTGAAGGAAAGAACAAAGAGGTTCGCGCTACGAATTCTCAAGCTGTCAGATGCTCTGCCGAAATCCACTGCTGGTCGGGCAATCGGCAGCCAGCTTGTCCGTAGCGGAACGGCCATTGGTGCAAACTACCGCGCTGCCTGCCGCGGCCGTTCCAGGGCTGAGTTCATAGCCAAATTGGGAAATGTAGAAGAGGAAACCGATGAGAGCGCCTATTGGCTGGAACTGATTATCGACGGCGGATTGCTCCCCGGGAAATCCGTGCAACCTTTATACGACGAGGCGAACGAACTGACCGCTATTTTTGCTGCGTCAATCAAAACGGCCAGGGGATGATTTTGGATTTGTGATTTTGGATTTTAGATTTGAACAGACGGAGTGAACCCAAAATCAAATCCAAAATCTAAAATCCAAAATCCAAAATATGTTCACCCATTTGCACGTACACTCGAATTACTCGTTCTGCCGGGGGGCGAGCCGGATCGAAGCCCTTGTCGATGCGGCGCTGGCCCGCGGCATGCGCACCCTGGCCTTGACCGACACCAACGGCCTCTACGGGCTGGTCTGGTTCCTGCAGTGCGCGGCGGAGCGCGGCCTGCGCCCGATCGTGGGCGCCGAGCTGCGCGCGGACGGCGAACGCGCAGTTGTCCTGGCGCGCAACCGCGAAGGGTACGCGACGTTGTGCCGGCTCATCTCGAACCGTCACCTCGAGCCGGGATTCAGCTTGAGCCGGTCGCTGCTCGCGGATCGGGAGCATGTCTTCGTGCTCAGCGATCAGATCCCATTGCTGGAGGCGCTCGGCAGGCAGAACGGCACGGCGCAGCTTTACGTCGAGCTGAACGATCCCGCAGTGGAGCCGGCGCTGCGCAAATTCGCGTGTGCGAGCGGCATTCCGATGGTGGCGACGAACGACGTCCATTTTGTCGATGCCGCCGACTTCCCGATGCACCGCCTGCTGCGCGCCATCGATTTGAACACCAGCCTGTCGCGCATCCCGAAGGAGGAGCTGGCGAGCGCGGATCGCTGGCTGAAGCCTCCCGAGGGGATGGCGCGCCGCTATCCGCACCTGACCCGGGCGCTGGAGAACAGTCTGCGGATTGCGGACGAATGCTCTGCGGACCTCGACATCGGCAGGCCGGCCTTTCCCGCTTTCGAGACGCCTGACGGATCGGATCCCTTCGCATACCTGCGGGAAGAGTGTTACCGCGGCGCGGAGGCGCGCTACGGGGAGCTGTCGGAGTCTGTGCTGAAACGGCTGGAACGCGAGCTGGAAATCATCCGCGCCAAGGGCTTCGCCCCTTATTTCCTGGTGGTGCGCGACATCGTGCGGCAGTCGGCGCGCACCTGCGGGCGCGGTTCGGCGGCGGCGAGCCTGGTCTCCTACTGCCTGGGGATCACGCACGTGGAGCCGATCACGCACAATCTCTTTTTCGAGCGTTTCCTCAACGAAGGGCGCGCGGATCCGCCCGACATCGACGTCGATTTCCCCTGGGACGAGCGCGACGACATCCTCGACTACGTTTTCCGCAAGTACGGCGCGGAGCGCACCGCGATGATTTCCAATCACGTGGGTTTCCGCGCGCGCGCGGCTGTGCGCGAGGTGGCCAAGGTTTACGGCCTGCCCGAGGCTGAGATCAAGAGCGTCACCGAGCGCATGGGTTACTACTGGTCGATCCGCCACCTGCCGGATTTCGTCAAGCACGATCCCGTCTACAAGGACATGGAGCTTAAGGATCCGTGGCCGGAGATCGTCGAGTTGGCCGTGAAGCTGGACGGCTATCCGCGCAACCTGTCGGTGCATTGCGGCGGGGTGGTGATCGTGCCCGGCCGGATGGACCGGCACGTGCCCGTCGAGCGTGCGCCCAAGGGGGTTCAGATCATCCAATGGGAAAAGGATCAGGCCGAAGATGCGGGGCTCGTGAAAATCGATCTGCTGGGGAACCGCTCCCTGGCGGTCATCCGGGACGCTCTGGCGGCGATCAAGGAGAATTACGGGGTCGCGATCGACTACGGCACCTGGGACCCGACGACCGATCCCAAGACGCAGGAGTTGATCTGCAAGGGGGACACGGTGGGCGTATTCTACGTCGAGTCGCCCGCGATGCGGCAGCTGCAGCAGAAATGCCGCCGCGGGGATTTCGACCATCTCGTGATCCACAGCTCGATCATCCGCCCCGCGGCCAACAAATACATCCGCGAGTACGTCCGGCGGCTGCGCGGCGGCGCGTGGCAGCCGCTGCACCCGATCATGGACGAAGTCCTGGGCGAGACCTACGGCATCATGGTCTACCAGGAGGATGTCTCGCGCATCGCCATGGCGATGGCGGGCTTCGGCGCGGCCGACGCCGACCTGCTGCGTAAAATCCTGTCGAAGAAGCGTGCGGGAAAGAAACTCGAAGATTACAAGGAGATGTTCTACCAGGGGGCGGCCGGGCGTGGGGTGGCGCCCGAGGTGGTGGATCAGGTCTGGGAGATGATCCTCAGCTTTGCGGGCTACTCTTTCTGCAAGCCCCATTCGGCGTCGTACGCCCTGGTTTCCTACAAGTCGTGCTGGCTGCGCGCGCACTATCCGGCCGAGTTCATCGCGGCGGTGCTCACTAACCAGGGCGGATACTACTCGCCCTTCGCCTACATCTCGGAGGCGCGCCGCATGGGGCTGAAAGTGCTGCTGCCGGATGTGAATGAAAGCGGGAAGGAATACCGGGGGAAGGATCGGATCGTGCGGGTGGGATTGATGCAGCTGAAGGGGCTGAAGGAGGCTGGGCTGGAGGCGCTGCTGGAGCAGCGGAAGAAGCGGCCGTTTGCCTCGCTGGAGGATTTTCTCGCCCGCGTCGACATCGATCCGTCCGATGTGAAGATTCTGATCAAGGCCGGCGCCGCCGACAGCATTGCAGGGGGCGCCACGCGGCCGGAGATGATCTGGAAGACGCTGGCGTGGCACGAAACGAAGGCCGCACGGCGCGCCGTGGCGCGCTCGCTCTTCCAGGACATCGCGGCGGTGGAACCTCCGCGCGTGCCGCAATACAGCGCGCGCACGGTCCTGGAGCACGAGCTGGAGACACTCGATTTCCTGATCAGCCGGCACCCGCTGGAACTCTATCGCGAGCCGCTGGCACGCCTGAAGCACGTGCGCGGCGCGGATCTGGCGAAGCATGTGGGCCGGCGCGTGACCACGATCGGCTGGTGGGTGACCGGCAAGGTGGTGACCAGCAAAGATGACGAGCCGATGGAGTTCATCAGCTTCGAAGACACGAGCGCGCTCTACGAGACCACCTTTTTCCCGCAGACGTATGCCCGCTTCTGCCACATGCTGAACCGCTCGCGCCCGTATGTGCTGTCGGGCCTGGTAGAGGAAGACTTCGGCGCCGTCACCCTGACCGTCGATTCAGTCCGCTTCCTCTAACCAAACCACGAAACCGGTTTCGCGTGTTTTGAGGAATTTTAGATTTTGGATTTGAAAAGAAAGGAGCAGATCCAAATTCCAAAATCTAAAATCCCAAATACGCGTCGGAATGGTTTCATTCCAGAGACCGGTACCACGCGACGGTAGTGCGCAGACCGTCGTCGAGCGTGAATGGCGGACGCCAATCCAACCGTTGCCGGATCTTGGCGGTCGACAGGAGCAATGAGCCGGTCAGTCGCCGGATTTCATCCGACTTGCCTGATATCCTGCCCGCAATGCGCAATAGCAGGATTGGGATGGGGAGGAGCCGCGGGGAACGGCCCAGCAGTTCGCCCAATCGGCACACGAGTTCTCTGGTGGAAGGCGCCTGTTCATCGGCAACCAGGAAAACCTGCCCACCCGCCGCGGGGTGATCCAGGCAGCTCATAATCGCACTCGTCAGATTTTCCACGTAGCAGAGGCTGCGCCTGTTTTTGACCGATCCCAGAGGCAGGGGGGTGCCTCGATCGACCGCCCTGAGCAGCCGCAGGAAATTTGCGCCCACCCTTGGGCCATAGACTAAAGGAGCGCGCACGATCACCACCTCCATGTTGCTGCCGGCCGCAGTCTCCCACAAAGCCTGCTCGGCTTCCCGCTTGCTGATCCCATAGGGATCGCTTGGGCGGCAAGGGCTGTCTTCTGCGTAGCACTGGCCGACCACGGTTTCCTCGCCCATCGCTTTGATCGAACTCAGCATCACGAGACGGCGGACCCCGGCTCGTATGCTCGCTTGAGCCAGGGAGCGGCTGCCCTCGACATTCACTTCGCGGAAGGCCTCAAGATGTCTTTCGCCTCTCGCTTCCAGGACGTGTGCGCGGGCCGCCAGGTGAACCACCGAATCAACGCCCTCAACGGCCATAGTCCAGTCTGTGGTCGGGCCGACGCCTGGGATCAGGCACTGCTGGAATCTGTCTCCAGGGATGGCGTAGGGCAGCGAACGGCGTGCTGCAGCTCGAATCGACAAGCCGGCAGCGGCGAGCCGCCGGCACAGATGCCCGCCGACAAAACCGCCCGCGCCTGTGACCAGGACTCGGCTCATAAGAAGGATGCTCCGCTCTGAGACCATGCGCTGCCCAGCATCCTGCAGTACAGGGCCAAGGTCTGCTCCACGACGAGCTCCTGGGAAAACTCCTTATCGACGATCTCGCGTCCCGCCGAGCCGAAGCGGTTTCGCAATTCCGACGATTCCAGGAGTTCCTGAAGCGCCCGTGCCAGGGACTTGCTGTCACCAGGCGGCACGAGCAGACCATTCACGTTGTGGCGGACGATCTCGCGGCACCCGGGGACATCGCTGGCGACAATGGGACGGCCCGAGGCGGCAGCCTCCAGCAGTACCTTCGGCAGTCCTTCCCTGTGCGTGCTGGGCAGCGTTACGATGTGAGCGCGTGCCAGGACCTCCGGCATGTCCAGCCTTTCCCCCCACCACTCGATCCCATCCTCCGCCACCCAGCGCTGGATCTGGTCCGCCGGCACGGCCGCCGGGTTGACGGGGTCGACGGCGCCAACGAGGACAAATCTGACTTCAGGATTGGCCGCGCGGAGCCTGCGGGCCGCTTCGACGAAGATTCCCACTCCTTTGTCCCAGAGCATCCTGCCCACGAACATGACCATCGGGTTACCCTCAGCCTGAGCATTCACCCGGAATCTTGAACAATCCACGCCCGATCCCCGGATCAGTGCTGTGCGATCCAGTGTCACCAGACCCATGCGGACAAAATCATTAAGGTCGTCAGGATTCTGGAACACGGTGAAACTGCGGCGGGATCCGAGAGCTAATCGATAGAGGAGCTTCACCATGGGGCGCAGAACGTTGGCGCGCCCGTCGTCTGAAAAAGCGTAGCCGAGGCCGCTGACCGCGTTGATCACAGCCTTGAATCCCGTGATGCGCGCGACGAGCGATCCATAGATGACCGGTTTGATTGTGACGTGATGAATCAGGTCCGGCCTGGTCTCGCGGTAGGTCTTGATCAGGGACCAGGCGGCACGCGACTCGGCGATCAGGTTTGTCCCTGTGCGGGTCAGCGGAATCGGCATGAAGCCGAATCCCTCCCTGCGGATCTCATCCGATCGTCCTGTATCTGCGGCTGCGACCAGTACTTCCGCGCCCCGGTCCCGAGCCGCTCTTGCTATCGGGAGACGATGGGACAAAAAGAACCAATCGACGTTTACCACGATGAGTATCCGCGGTCCGCTCCGCATAAGGCTCCCTGAATGTGCTGCCGGACAGGCGGATTATAGACCCGCTCAAGCCCTGGCGGAATACTGTGCCTGACGCGGGACCAAATCATTTTCGTGTCTTTCGTGGTTGATGTCTCGGTTGCGGCCTCCGGGCTGCGCAGCGTTTTCTGCTGTGATGTCCTGTTTGCCCCCTCCATCGAGACCGATATCCGAATCACGGTCATCAATCCTCGTCCGCCCATGATAAGATGCGCCCGCGAGTCTTTAAGAGTCATGGAGGATTGATTACGCTCCTTCGGTGACGAATCCTGAGGACATGTGACACAAGATGAGCGAACAACCGGCACCGGCCACTTTGGAGACATGGAAGCTCAAAGTCTGTGTATTGA
Organism: Terriglobia bacterium; assembly: GCA_020072565.1. Lineage (NCBI taxonomy): Bacteria > Pseudomonadati > Acidobacteriota > Terriglobia > Terriglobia bacterium. The sequence continues at coordinate 13,594 of JAIQGI010000017.1, read as the reverse complement.
GTCTGTACAGCTATCCTCTTTTCAACCCGTCATGCATCAGCCCTTTTGGCGGATCGGAAGTAAGGATCTCCCTGATTGCCAGGGAATTGGCAAAGTACCCGGACCTGGAGGTCAAGCTGGTGGTCTTTGACCACGGGCAACCAGGCAGCGAAGTGCGCCATGGCGTGACTCTCTGCCCGTGGCCCGGCAGATACTGCCCGCTCCGGGCCGACAATCCTTGGGCCGGCGCTCTCCTGCATTCGGATTCGGTTGCCGGACCGGATGATTTATCCGCAGCTCAGCGCCACCGTGAAGGAATCATGCCGGCGCCTTCACCGCTGAGCCTGAGAGCAAGACTCTACCTCAAAGCGCACGCGCCGAGGGGCATGGTCAACGTGATCAGGAAGCTGCGTTATCCTGTGGCGGCAGTCGAATCGAGCGCGCGCCGGGCGACGGCCTTCCTGCAGGGGGAGAGCCTGTTTGGATGCATCCGGTCGCACACGATCCGAAATGCGGACGTGAACATCTACGACCAAATCGACGCCGATGTCTATATGGCGCATGGGAATCATGATTTGACTGCGAACCTCGCATACTTCTGCCGTCGTCGTGGCAAGAAGTACATTATGGTCAGCGGCTCGGACCAGGATTTTGTCGCGGCCCATGAGGCCCGAACCGGCTCGACGGACATCTATGGCCAGTTGGGTTTCCTGATGGCGTACACCATCGAGAACGCAGATCTGCTTATGGTGCAAAGCAGGCGGCAAGCCGAACTGGCAAAGACTCATTTTGGACGAGACGCGGTCGTCATTCCCAATCCTGTCGATTTGGCCCCGCGTTTTCCGAAATCCTCAAGAGCTGAAAGAATCCTGTGGGTGGGCAAATCCGACGATCGCGTCAAGCAGCCCGAGTTGTTCGTGGATCTCGCCCGCAGGAAACCCGAGTACGAGTACCTGATGATCATGAGCCTGGCCATCGACAACGTTCACCGCCGCATCCTGCAAAAAAGCCAGAGCCTTTCAAACCTGAAAATACTGACCTATGTTCCCTATGACGAGGTTGAGAAGCACTTTGCGGAGGCCAGACTGCTGGTCAACACTTCGGCCTTCGAGGGCTGCCCCGACACCTTCCTGCAGGCCTTCAAATACGGAGTCCCGATCGTCAGTTTGCAGGTGGATCCCAACGGCATGTTTTCCGAGCACGGATGCGGGCTGGTTTCCGGCGGCGATTTTGACCGGCTGGTGGAAAATGTATCCCTGCTCATGTCGGATGAACGTCGATATGGTCAGGCCGGCGCCAATTGCAAGACTTACCTTGCCGGCCATCACGACAAAGATGTCCTGATACCGAAATATCGCGAGGCAATGCTGAATTTGTTGGAGGACAATCAAAAAGCCCGTGGGTGACACCTCAGTCGCAGCCGGCAGCTGCGGGGCCTCCGGCCCGACCTATGGACCCGCGTCTTTGCGTTCTTGCGCATTCTCCCTTATGATAATTCTCTCAATCCCGGATCGGATATGTATACGGCACTGAATCTCAGGGCCAATTTGCAGGCGTTCCAGGAGCTGACCGTCCTGCTCACCCGTCATCGCCGCCTGACATTGGAGTTGGCTAGGCGCGAGATCGGCGAGCGGTACTCGGGCCAGCTCTTCGGCACGTTCTGGGCTATCGGGCACCCGTTGGCATTGATGGTGATCTATGTTTTTGTGTTTGCTTTCGTTTTCCAGACGCGCATCGGCGGCACGCTCGACATGCCGCTCAACTACACCTCGTACATGCTTGCGGGGCTGATCCCTTGGCTCACATTCCAGGAATGCATGATGAAGTCCGGGACAGTTGTCGTTGCAAATACCAACCTGGTCAAACAAGTGATTTTTCCCATCGAGGTTCTGCCGGTCAAGGGGGTGTTGGCCACGCTCTGGACGCAGATCATATTTCTGGTGCTCCTGACCGGATACAATCTGTGGAACTATCACACGTTGCTTTGGACCTACCTGCTGCTGCCCTTGCTTTTCATCCTGCAAGCGTTGGCGATGGTCGGCGCCAGCTATTTGCTCGCATCGGTCGGAGTCTACTTTCGTGATGTGAAAGACTTTGTACAGGTCTTTTGCTCCGTCGCGTTCTTCCTGCTGCCGATCCTGTACTTGCCGGCATCGGTACCCAGAGCCGTGCGCGCTGTTCTTTACATCGACCCGTTCAGCTACATGGTCTGGTGCTATCAGGACATTCTCTACTTCGGGCGTTTTGCGCATCCCTGGGCATGGGTAGCATTCAGCGGGATGAGCGTTTTCATCTTCGTCCTGGGCTATCGCATATTCCGCAAACTGAAGGTGATGTTCGGGAACGTGTTATGAACGATGCCGGCGAGTTTGCCATCCGCGTTTCCAATCTCTCCAAGATGTTCAAGATGTACGCCAGACCTGCGGACATGTTCTGGGGACTGCTCGCCGGCAAGCAGAACTACAAGCCCTTCTGGGCGCTGAGAGATGTGTCGTTCGAGGTGCGCCGCGGCCAGGTCGTCGGCATCATGGGGCGCAACGGCGCGGGCAAAAGCACGCTCCTCAAGATCATCACCGGCACTCTCGATCACACCGCCGGTTCCGTTGCGGTCACAGGTCGGATTTCTTCCATTCTGGAACTGGGGACCGGATTTCATGGCGAATACAGCGGACGTGAAAACATCTACCTCGGCGGGCTGATGGTCGGGCTGACCCGCGAGGAGATCCTTGGCAAGATGGATTGGGTTATCGAGTTCAGCGAGCTCGAGGACTTCATCGACCAACCCTTCAAGACCTATTCCACGGGCATGCAGGCGCGCTTGACCTTCAGCACCGCGGTATGCATAGACCCCGATATCCTGATTATTGACGAGGCCTTATCCGTCGGCGACGCCAAATTCCAGCGCAAGTCCTTCGGCAAGATTCAGGAGTTCCGCAATGTTGGGCGAACTATCTTGCTGGTTTCGCACGACCCCAACACCATCAGTACTTTTTGTGATCATGCGATCTTGCTGGATAAGGGTCGGGTTCTTGATCAAGGCGAGCCGCATCGGATCAGTCTGGTTTACTACAAAATGCTCTTCGGGAGTGATGAGGAACAGGAACGGAAACTTCACGTTCGAGCCGAACGGGAGTGCGACAGAGTCGGCGATGTTCAAGTTCCAGAATCGACCTGCGATGAGGAATCACAGCTGGATCTCGATTATCCCTTGAACTCTAGTGATATTATGCCGGAGAGTGGTCATGCTTGGTTTGTGGATCTTTCCAAGATCCCCATAAAAGGCGATACATCCGAGAAGCCGGAACAATCAAAGTTTGTCCTCTGGGAGGACGATGTGCGCTTGCATCCTGCTCATTGTTTGCATGGCCAGATACGCGAATATGGCCGGGGGGCATTCTCACATTGGGGCAAAACCCTGTTATTTTCCACGACCGACAATAGCGATCCTCGTTACAACGGACACCAGTACCGGCTCCGGCACATTTACCTGTCGAAGAAGGCTGCCTATGGAGGAGATTTCGACACTCATGATGCCCGGGAAAGGGAGGCGATTCGTCGTGGCGCGCTTCAAAAACTTGGGCTTCGCGAACCATTCGATCAACATAATTCTCATCAGATGCGAATCGGTAACAAGAAAGCGGAGATTCTTGATTTCGGCATTCGCGATGAACTCGGGATCAAAAGCGCGCTATTGGACTCGGGAGCTGGTTGCACTTTCTTTCTGCGTGCATTATTCTACGAGGATCTGGAGCGCCTTAACGTCGGCTTTCTGATCCGCAATATGAAGGGCGTTGACCTGTTTGGAACCACGGCGGCTCTGCAAAAGATCCAGGTTCCAGGTCAACGAAAGGGAGATATTATCGAAGCGTGCATGCATGTGACCATGCGGCTCACGAACGGCTTGTATTTCATGACCTTTTCTATTGGTGACCCGGATGCTGAAACGGATGCGCATTATGATTGTCGCTATGATGGGCTCCAATTCGAGGTCCGAATGCGGGATGGCATTTTTACTACATCGGTTGTCGATCTCGAGCCGCAGATCAAGGTGGTTACCCTGGCAAAGGGAGAATCCGCTGAAGAGGTGAAGGACGAATAGATGGAAGTCAACAACAGAGGTCAGATCCCTTTGAAACGGCCATTTACCCACGACAATGGCCACTGCTGGGCGGCCAATCTGACAGGGATTCAGACTGCATCCGATGATCTCGGGTACCCCACTCGATCGAACGTAGTTCTATTTGAGAATGATCATAAATATGGGATTCCACACGCTCTGCATGACAACATTCGCAGACTGGGGAGGGGATATTATTCCCATTGGAATGGCATGTTGTTGTTTTCCACATCGGATAATAGTGATCCTAATAGTAATGGTCGCTCGTACACCATTCAAATCATAGATCACCAAGACCCATGGGCCTGTGATAATGCATGGAATTCAATTTCTGTATCCCTTGAGGGGAAGGTGTCAATATGTTGCAATAATCATGCAATCATCGGCGATCTGACGAAGACAAGAATCGATGACATTTGGCATCAAAACGCCGTATTAAGTAAAATCCGGGGATTTTTTGCTCAAGGAACATATCGAAACGCCGGATGCGAATTGTCATGTCCTCGGTTGGTGATGCGTTATAGCGATATGCATCCGTATATTAAAGTGCCCTCCCACCTAAATTATAGTTTCGAATCTCCTCCTATCGGAACTGATGATGATGCGGGAAACCTATATACCGCTCCCACTTCCTATGACGATAATATCTACATCAATGATCTTGAATATCATGGTAGAAATTGTAACACAGCCTCATTTCCGTTTCAGGCTATGGTTATAATTAATGATAAGTGCAACTTGCGGTGTCCGATGTGCCCTCAGAGAATGACGTCGGGAATTCTGGCCTGCGATGGTGATCTTTCTGTCGCGGCGATGAACAACTTCATTCCTGCCTATCGGTATCTTAGATTGCTGAATATTGTGGGCGGTGGAGAGATATTTATTGATCCTCCCGATAAGTCCTTATTGTCGAGAATCTTAACGGATGTCAATGAATACGCAAATTTGGATCACTTGCGTTTGGTATTATATAGCAATGGGATTTTAATGTCGAACGCGTGGGCAGATCACATCTTTGCTTCAAATGTAGTTACGACCATAGCCATTTCGATCGATTCTGTAGATCCAGAAATATATCAAAAATTGCGAACAGGGGCAAGTTTGGATCAATTGCGGCGGCGGCTGGATAACTTTATGGAAGTGAGAGCTAGGCGAAATCTCAAACGGCCAAAATTACGTTTCAGCACCGTGTTGAGCGACTTTACTTATAAAGGTTTGTTGGAGTTGCAGGAATTTATCACAAAATATGACCCGGAAGGGCTGGACCTGCAATTGTACAAGGCGGCGGGTTATCAGTGGTTCACAGATGAACATAATATATTCTGTCGGGAGCGGGCCGAGGATTTGGTACAACTCAGGAAAGTTTTGGGATATATTAATGTTCCATCTTCTAAGGATCAAATTATTGCTGTTATTGACATGATATTGAGTGGAATCTAAGATGGCGAGAAATTCTGTGAGTTAAGGTGGAGGTGATAGTAGGAATGGCAACGGGAGTGTTACTGTTTGGGTTATGCGCCTGTTACCGAAATCTGAGAAAAAGCCGAAATGCCGGATACTTGATTACTATTTGCGTTGCGGGGCCTAGCGCAAAGTGCGGATCGTTGCGAGAGTGATTGCGAATGTAGACGCGGGCTGTTTGCTTTGACGGGGCATACTGCCCGCTAAGGAAATATGGGAATACAGATGTCGTTTAACGAATTTTTTGATATATGCCATGCGCAAGGCGCGTTGCGGGGCCCTATGTTGGCGCTGGGGTGCCTTCGTATCAACCAGCCGGAATCTGAGATTCAAAAGGTTGCTATTAAATATTCCTATCCACATCTGATGTGCGATTTACGCAGTGTTCGTGCATATTTTCTCGATCGCTACGGTATAGATCAATATCTGGATTGTGATCTGAATGACATGGCGGATTTGAGGTTGGACTTCAATAAGCCAATACCGCGAGAAATGGCGGGAAGCTTTAACACTCTGCTTAACGGCGGCACGCTTGAGCATATCATGGATGTTCGGGCGGCTTTGCAAAACATACACTCTCTTGTAAAAAGCAATGGAGTTATTATCCATCTTGCGCCGCTGACTTGGTATGATCATGGATATTACAATTTTAATCCGATGTTTTTCAAGGCGGTTGGTGATGTAAACAGGTATCAACTGGTCGCAGAAGCTTTTCATTTTATTCGCAATGAGTTAATCGTCCCTTGGAGAAGACGCTTTTCAATCTATCTTACTTATGACGGCAAACGGGAGACTTCTTTTCGACAAAAAGTCGACGAATTGCTTCGTCGGTCGAGGATTCCGGCAAACGTCCTTTATATGGCTGCATATCGAAAACATGACGACGCTCCATTCAGTGTTCCTTATGACATTCAACAGGAATGATTAAGAGCTAAATTTGGTCATCTGTTGAGAGGAGGTGGAAAATAGGATAGGAAGATCGGGCTCAAGCAGTGGTTATTCATGAAGGTGCGACTAAGAGGCAGTTTTACACGAGGAAAAACGCTGAGAGACGGTGAGCATTCCATTGTGGTCAGCGGGCAGGAGGCTTTGTTGCGCCGCAGGGTGGTGAAGGCTCCTGCGTGTGAAAATATGACAGAACGCGCCTCACAGTGTGAAAATACGTTCCGTTCGCAAGCAAGAACGTGACACTGGAGGCCACGATGAAGCATATGGGAATGGATCTTCACAGTTTAAGAACAGACGTATGTGTGCGAAACGGCAAAGGAGTGATCCTACTTCGGCAACGGATACCGACGACAAAGTCCGAGCTGGAGAATTTGGTGATTGGTATTCCAGGGCGGAAGAGGGTCATCGTGGAAGAGAGCCGGCTTTCGGACTTGGTGACTCGGCTTCTAATGGGTCATGTTGACGAGGTGATTCGCTGCCAGCCACGGTTCAATCGTCTGATCAGCGAATCGGAGGACAAGTGGGATAAGACGGATGCCGAGTCCTTGTCAGACCTGCTGTATCTAAACAGGTTTAAGCGTGTTCATCATCCGAGGCTGACCTATGGGGGGTTGCGCCAGGCGGTGCGTGGTTATTGGATTTCGTCTCGTGAGCTGACGAGAGCCAAAAACCGGGTCAAGCAGTGCTTTCTCGGAGGAGGATTGCACGAGGTAGGGGATGGAATTTATTCGGTGCGAAACGGGAGTCGAAACCTGAAGCGATTGAAAGAACAGGGCAGCTGCATAGAGTGGGCGCAGTTGCGACACGCTAATGATGCACGCGATGGGAGTGCTCGAAATTATGGGGCCCTTCGGAGGTCAAGAAAGGGTCAAAAGGGGAAAGTGTTCCTTGACTTCCGATCTGTCATAGATGAGATGACAAGGTCGGTCTGTTGATCATGGATCGCCGTAGGGCTGTCAATGGTCGACGCACTCCAACGGTGCAATTGTCTTTTGCACGTATGATAAAGTAAATTGATCTGAACCACCGCTGATCTGAGAATGCAATATATTCAATGCCCATTATGTGAAACCAACCGCACCAGGCTTGTCTTCAAACGCAAAGACTTCGCACATCGAACGGATGCCGAACCATTCTGCGTTGTCCGGTGCAGGAAATGCGGACTGGTCTATGTGAATCCTCGTCCATCTGATGAAGAAATCCATTTATTTTATCCGGAGGAATTCTACGACAGCCATCTGACCGCCGAGGGCCTGTTGCGCGCGAAGGACAGACAGCTTGCACTCAAGTTTGAATATGTCAGAGACCTTCCTGCCGGCAGGCTGTTGGATATCGGATGTATGAAGGGCGAGTTTATGTACTTCATGCAGCAACGGGGTTGGGAGGTTCGCGGCGCGGATTTTTCGACTAAGCCGCCGAATGTCTTTGACCTGGACATTTTCTATGGGGATATAGAGTCGGCCGGATACTCTCCCGGCTCATTTGATCTGGTCACGCTCTGGGCGGTTCTCGAGCACGTCTACTATCCAAAGAAAATGTTGGCCTCGGTTTACCGGCTGTTGAGGAGGGGTGGCAAAGCGGTTCTGTTGGTAACCAATTTCAACAGTCTGCCGGGACGATTCATGCGGCATGACGACATTCCTCGGCACACGACTTTGTTCACAAGGCGTACCCTTGGGAAAATGCTGCAAAGCACAGGATTCAGGCCTGATCGTTTTGATTTCAACTGCGACCTGTTTGGTGGCAATAACCGGGGGGTACTCAACTATCTTGTAAAGCTGGCAGCCGGTGAGGAGATTGATGAGATTGTGGCTCAGAACCGTACTTCTAAACGCTGGCAGGAATTCTCGTCCCAGGTGCGAGGCAAGCCACATCAATGGATGTTGAAGATTGACAGTCTGGATATTCGATTTGCGCCCTATCTGGATCGGCTGATGGACAGACTGCGATTTGGCTTCATCATGATCGCCAGGGCAACGAGAATTTGAGCCGGCGGTTGAACAGCTTTCCCCTTGCTCCAAAAAGCCGCCTCGGCCGTGGAACTCGCATTCATGGAGATGTCCGGTAAGGCTTGTCGTTGCAACATTTGTCAAGCATCGTATAGGTTTGCTGTCGGGTTAGGGGGCAGCTGTGCGCTGCGCGGAGTCCATCTGCAACGGCGCCCTGCTCAAGCTCCTGTGGGGCCTCCGAGGCTCGATTCCTTCCTCTGGTACGGCAAATCATACATAATCCCTTTATCTTCAATGGAATGGAGCTTCAGTTGCCGCGTTAGTGAAAAGCGATTGCTACTTCGTCATTTTCAATTTCCACGCAAAGCGGGGCTGCGTTTCCTGCGATGATGAAAAGTGATTGCTATTTCCTTTTTTCACTTGCCTGCGTCAATAAAAGGGTTATAATCCTCCTCGGTTTTGTCTGATGGTAGTAGTTGGCACTCCCATCTTTATGGTTTTTCCTTTTAAAAACTAGGGAAGAACCTAGTTCCTTTTTGCAGAGGCGCGTTGATAGACTCGCGCCCGGCGCGGTGGAAGCCCCATCGCTCTAGCTCGATTCAAGTCTATTGAGAGGAACGTCTTCTTCTGATCCTCTCACCCGGCCTCCAAATGTGGTTCGCAGGCGGCGGCCGGGCAGAAAAAAGCAACAACTCATTACTTTGTTCGAAGCGAGGGATTAGCAATATGCACAGGCATAGGTTTTTGACGCGTTTGTTATTGGGATTAACGGTGGCAGCGGCCGGCCTTTTCTGGGGCAATGACCAGGGCATCCGCGCGCAATCGCAACCTCCGAAGACCGGTGGCTCGCCCCAGGATCCAACGGGCCAGATGCCTCGCATGAGGAGTACGACCGCCGCGCAGAGGCAGGCTGCGGCAGAAAGGGCCGCAGCAGCCCGGGCCAGCGGGGGGCTGGCAGCGCCGCGTGCCCCGCTCAATCCGGGCGGCCCGCCGGATTATTTCAATGTAGCGAATTACGCCAATAGCCCGCTTCCGACCGTCGCCGGGGCGGTGGTCTCCGGCGGAATTCGGAAATTCGTGGACACCCTGCCGGGCCTGGGGGCTGCCAATGCCAACAACCTCGGGCAGTTTATCCCGATTGCTATTGCGGATACGACTACATACCCCGGTTCCGATTATTACCAGATCGGATTGGTCGACTACACCCAACAGATGCACAGGGACCTGCCTGCGACCACGCAACTGCGAGGCTATAAGGATCTCGCGCCTACCGCGGACGGGAAGGCTCATTATCTGGGACCTCTGATCATAGCCCAGAGCGGCAAGCCCGTGCGCGTCAAGTTCACCAATCAGCTGGCCACCGGCGCCGCGGGCAACTTATTTCTGCCGGTGGACACCACCGCCATGGGAGCGGGCACAGGCCCCGATGGAACCAGTTACACACAAAACCGCGCCGTCCTCCATCTCCATGGCGGCGCCACTCCCTGGGTCAGTGACGGGACACCTCACCAGTGGATTACTCCCGCGGGAGAAGTGACCCACTTCCCCGTAGGCGACAGTCAGCAAAACGCCCCTGACATGCCGAATCCGGGCGCTGGATCAGCAACCTTTTATTGGACCAACCAACAGAGCTCCCGTCTGATGTTCTACCACGACCACGCGTACGGGATAACGCGCCTGGATGTCTATGCCGGCGAAGCGGCAGGTTATCTATTGACGGACCTGTATGAGGAAGATCTGATCTCGGGCACCAATGTCAAAGGCATCAACCCGGGTCTAGTAAAGGTCCTGCCTGATCTGGGAGGGGTCTACCACTATGGAATCCCTCTGGTCATCCAGGATAAGACTTTCGTGCCCAATACCGCCCCGGGCGGTCAATTGTCCGTCGAGGATCCTACCTGGGATACGGTCCACTGGGGAGGCTACGGCAATCTCTGGTTCCCCCATGTTTACATGCCGAACCAGAACCCAGCTGATGTAGTTACCGGAGACGGGACCAACGCTTTTGGCCGGTGGGACTGGGGGCCCTGGTTTTGGCCCCCACTCACGACCTTGACCCACGGTGCGGTTCCATGCGCAGCGAATCCGCTCCAGGCTTGCCCCGGGACACCCAATCCCTCCATGGTGCCGGAAGCCTTCATGGACACGCCCATCGTCAACGGCACTGCCTACCCGGTCCTCCCGGTAACGCGCAAAGCCTACCGGTTCCGGATCCTGAACGCCAGCAATGACCGTACTCTCAACCTGCAGCTTTATTATGCCGACACGGGCGGCAACGGCGGAGGCGCTCTCGCCACAGCCACAGTAGCAGGGGGCGCGGTCACTGGAGTCACGCTCACTAACGGAGGCCTCGGCTACACCTCAACTCCGAGTGTCTACATATATGGTGGTGGCGGCACGGGCGCTACTGCCGCAGCAACGTTGGCGCCCGGTCCCGTCGCCGGCATCACGCTCGTGAGCGGAGGCACCGGTTACACTACGGCTCCTACGATTACACTTGCCGGTGGTGGCGGCACGGGCGCTACTGCTACCGCAACCGTCGTGAATGGCGCCATCAACAGCATAACGCTCACGAGCGGCGGCACGGGTTATACTTCGGCCCCCAATGTCGCTTTTGCCGGTGGTGGCGGCACGGGCGCGATTGCCACAGCAAAACTGGCGGCCAGTCCCGTCGCAGCCATCACGCTGACAAACGGGGGCACTGGTTACACTTCTGCTCCTATTGTCACCGTCGGGAGCGTTACCGAAGTCAAGATGGTTCCTGCTGTTCCCAACGCGGGCTTGCCGGATCTCTGGCCAACGGATGGCAGGGATGGAGGTGTGCCCGATCCGAACGCTTCGGGCCCGCCGATGATCCAGATCGGGACCGAAGGCGGTTTCCTGCCGGCGCCGGTGGTGATCCCCAGCACGCCGATCAGTTACGAGTACTTCCGCAGAAGCATAACCGTTTTGAATGTCAGCACCCACGGACTTTACATCGGACCGGCGGAGCGGGCGGACGTCATCATTGACTTCTCCGGTGTTCCGGATGGTTCGAAACTCATCCTCTATAACGACGCGCCAGCCCCTGTCCCGGGATTTGACCCGCGCCTCGACTATTACACGGGCGACATCGATCAAACTTCGACGGGAGGCGCACCCACGACGCTGCCCGGTTACGGTCCCAACACCCGGACTGTTATGCAGTTCCAGGTAGCGGTAGGGTCACCGGTCAGTGCACCCTTCAATTTGGCAGCACTGCAAACGGCGTTACCGGTCGCCTTTGCTGCATCCCAGCCCCCGCCCATCGTTCCAGAAACGACCTATCCGGCACCGAATACGGCGGCTGTCAATACTTACTCGACAATTTATGCCAACGCGTTGACCTTCACCCCGGTCGGTTCAGCCACACCGATGACGATCTCGATGCAGCCGAAGACCATCCAGGAGCTTTTTGAACTCGATTATGGGCGGATGAATGCCACGCTGGGCGTCGAGTTGCCCTTTACCAATTTCAACACCCAGACGACGATCCCCTATTTCTACATAGATCCGCCCACCGAGATGATCAGCGCCTCCCCGTCACCTGGCCCGCCGGTGACGGGCGATGGAACCCAGATCTGGAAGGTCACTCACAATGGTGTTGACACCCACTTCATACACTTCCACCTGTTCAACGTGCAGCTGATCAACCGGGTTGGCTGGGACGGGACGGTAAAACCGCCGGACGCGAACGAGCTGGGCTGGAAGGAAACCGTCCGGATGAACCCATTGGAGGATGCGATTGTGGCGTTAAGGCCGGTTGCGCCTGCGCTTCCCTTTGGGGTTCCCAACAGCATTCGCGCTCTGGACGTCACGCGGATTCTGGGCACCACAGGGCAGTTTTATGGTGTGGATCCGCAAGGAAACCCAGTCACGGTCCTTAACACACTGACCAACTTTGGCTGGGAGTACGTGTGGCACTGTCACATTCTGGGCCATGAAGAAAACGACATGATGCGCCCGATTGTGTTCAGCGTTCCAGTTGCCGCGCCGGCTGCACCTTCTCCCCTGACCGGCTCGGCAACCGGAGCTCAAGTCAACCTCAGCTGGACGGATCAGACGCCTCCGCCCAGCCTGGGTAATCCCGCCAATGAGGTCGGGTTCCGTATTGAGCGGTCCAGCGGCGGTGGCGGTTTCTCGGCCATAGGAACGGCTCCCGCGAACTCAGCCACCTACACCGACAATGGACCTTTCACCGGGGGCTCGTACTCGTATCGGGTGTTCGCCTTCAACGCTGCCGGCAATTCACCGGCGACCAACACGGTGACGTTGAGCCCGGCAAGGACAGGGACGTTGACGATCACCGGGCTGACGCCCAATGTGGCGTTTCCGGTGGCGGCCGGAACCCCGATCACATGGACAGCAACCGCAACGGGAGGCGTCGCACCGCTGCAATACCGGTTCTATGTCTGGCACGCCAACGCCTGGACGATGGTGCAGGACTACACCACCGCCAACACTTGTGCCTGGACGCCGACGCAGACCGGCCAATACAATTTTGCGGTCTGGGTGCGCAACGCCGGATCGACGGCGGCGTACGATGCCTACCGGTTTTATGGCTACTTCAACATCACGACGCCGGCTCCTCTGTCGGTGACGATCGGTGGAAGTCCGGCGCCACCGCAACTGGTGGGCACTCCCATCACATGGACGGCAACGGCGACGGGAGGCGTCGCACCGCTGCAATACCGGTTCTATGTCTGGTTCAACAACGTTTGGACCATGGTGCAGGACTACAGCACCATCAACACCTATACCTGGACGCCGACCCAGGCCGGCCAGTACAATGTTGCGGTCTGGGTGCGCAATGCCGGGTCGACGGCGGCTTACGATGCCTACAAATTCACCGGCAACTTCAACATTACACCGCAGTCGGTAAGTATCAGTCCGAGTCCGGCACTACCACAGCGGATTAACACCGCGATCACCTGGTCGGCGACCGCTACCGGAGGCGTCGCGCCGCTGCAGTACCGGTTCTACGTCTGGTTTGGCGGCGCCTGGACGATGGTGCAAGACTACACCACCAGCAACACCTTTATCTGGACGCCGACGGTGGCCGGCCAATACAATTTTGCGGTCTGGGTGCGCAACGCCGGTTCGACGGCGCCGTTCGATACTT